>CALZEK010000131.1 GCA_945639745.1 uncultured Bacillaceae bacterium | reverse complement strand
TTTGAAGATAAAGAATTAATTCTAAATATTGATGATTTATTTAAAGAAAGTGACATAAATAAGCATCTGTTTATTATCGATCACCCTATCCCAAAAAAGAAGTCAAACGATAAAAAAGCAGATCATTTTAAAAATATAAAAAATAAGAATAGTAAATTGCTTGCAACACAAATCTCTCTAGCTAATAAAGAACGAAAAAAAACCAAGCGTTCAAATGAAAGTGTATTACTGGATCCTAAAATAAATGTAGACTGCGTTAGTAATTTTACAATGAAAATAGATATAAATGAAGGTTTGCAATTTAATCCAACAGAGAAAAGCTTAATGAATAGCGATGACAATATAATCAATACTCAAACAAAAATGTTTATAAATAGCTTAAAGATAGAGGGGGTATAAATGGACAAAAAAATCTTTGAAGAGATAGCAAGAGAGTTAAAAATGTTAAATAATGAAGCAGTAGAATTAATAAAAATAAAGAAATATGAAGAAGCTAAAAAAATGTATCAAATCGCAAGTAATATTTCTGAACTTGTCGGTTATAAACAAGGTGTTGGCATGAGTGCTTATAGTTTGGCTAACATTGAAATTATCAAAAAAGATCATATTGCTGCCCTACATTATACAGAGCTTGCCTATGCAAATTACTCAGAACTTGTAGATAAAGAAGAAGCTTCTAGTTTGATAAAAAAACTAGCGCTCCAATTAGTAAGGGATGGGATTGAACAAGAAAAACAAAGGAATATTGATGAGGCATTAAAGTTTTTTAATTATGCTTTACCACACCTAAATAAGAAAAGAAAAGAGGTCATTTTATATGAAATAACTATGTTAAGGAGGATGAAGACAGGTGAATAAAAATATTATCGCAGATACGTTAATGAATTATAATAAACAAGGTGTTTTGGCCTTATCTTTGGGTGACTATGAAAAAGCACTTGAATGTTTTAAAAAAAGTTATTATATAGAAAGTGAAATCAAGCTATCACAAGAAAAAGGCAAGACCTTGATTAATATTGCAAATACAATGATGTTATTAAATAAGCCAGAACAAGCACTAGAGACAGCTGATGAGGCATTAGATATATTTAAGCAATTGAATTATAAACAAGATTATTTATTAACATTATTACTAATCGCCAACATTCAAATACATTTAAAGAATTTTAAACAATCTGAAACCATTTTATTAAAAATGCTAAAAGAAACGCTTCAAAATAATGTCAAAGGAGAAATTTACCTTAGCCTTCATGAAGTTTATTTAAAAAACAAAGAAAATTATCAAGCACAAGAAAGTATTACAAAAGCCATTCAGTATTTTGATAGCAGTCAAGAGAAAAATAAATTAACACAAACATTATTAACTAGAGCAGATTTTTTCAAAACAATTAATAGAGCTGATTTAGCAGCAATGGATTTAAATAAAGTCGATTATTTATCTAATGAAGTGACCTTATAAAAATATACAACAATACATTCAAGTAAATATTTAATTAAAAGAAGTAATTATTTAATAATATGTTTTTCAATGTATTTTAAGTCTTTATTTGTGATTGGCTCTCTTTTTAAACCTTGAACTTGCCACAGACCAAAGTGTCTAATTTTCTCAACAGGACTATGATTACCTAACCAGTTTTTTGTAGGCTTTGAATCGCCTTGAGCAATTGTGATTGCCATTTCTAAATAAAGCCGGTAAGCTTTATCATTTACTTCAATTAAAACAAAGCTGAAATTATCGTTTATTTCTTTAGTAATTCGCTTTTCTAATGCCGCTTCTTTAGCTAAGTCACGATAAGGTAAATTACGTAAACGATTGATACGCTCAGTATTTGACACATTCCACACATCAATATAAGAATCATTATTTATTGTTAAATAAGTACGACCAATATTTTTCCTAAAAATACTCCGGTCTTTTGTTTCAATTTGATAATGTTGAATCATACGTGCAGGTAATTTATTATTCCCTGTATGTGTTCCTACTCTCACAACACGGTCCATATTTAAATAAGTTTCCCCTTTTTCAAATAATATATAAATTCCATTATTAATTAATTTATCAGGATTAAATAAGTTATTATAACGTTTAGCCTGATTAAATATTTTATGTAGTTGGTAAGATTTATTTTTTGTAGATTGATCCATTTGTAAGCTCCTTTAAATGACTTTGGTTGGATTATATCATAAGTCATCCTTGTTATTGAAAAGGTATTTATGTTTAAGAAATTTAAAATAGGCAATGATTACTTTAAAGGAGTGTTATAATGCGATTGTTAAAATTAATATTAAGAGTCGGATTAGCATTAGTCGGTGGTAGTTTAGTAGGTAAATTTGCAATGAACAAAAGTTCTAATCAATATGAAGAATTAAAACAACCACCCCTATCACCCCCAGGTATTGTTTTTCCAATTGTCTGGTCAGCTTTATACGCAGCAATGGGAATTGCTTATCATATCGTAAAAGAAAGTAAGGCGAATAAAGACGTTTCAATCATTTATTACACACAACTGGGTTTAAATTATTTATGGTCATTTTTGTATTTTAAATTTAGATTAAGAGGCCTTGCTTTAATTGAAGTATTTACTTTATTAGCCTCAGTTATTCTTACAACTGTAAGATTTTATGAAAAAAATAAAGTTGCAGGTTTAATGTTAATTCCATATATTTGTTGGGTGGCATTTGCTACTTATTTAAATGCAGGAGGATGGTATTTAAATCGTGAAAAGAGCTGCAAATAATGATTGCTTATTAACTTACTTTAATTGACTAATGAGGTATATAGTCGTATTATTAAAGAATCAAAAAACAAATAAATGTATCACGTATAATCTTAAGAATAAGGCTTAAGAGTTTCTACCAAACCACCGTAAAAGGTTTGACTACGTATTAAGATAATTTTACTTTTTAAGGGAATTGTCTTTTTACTTAGATTTGAAACACTCTAACTTCTTAGGAGTGTTTTTTTGTTTTTAAAGATAACATGAGGGGGAAAAATAGTGAGAAAGTACTTTGAATTAGATAAACTCGGAACCAATTATAAAACAGAGTTTATGGCAGGACTCACAACATTTTTAGCAATGGCTTATATATTATTTGTTAACCCAGAAATGCTAAGTCTTGCAGGAGTTGAAGGTTTACCAGAAGGTACGGGAATGGATAGAGGGGCTGTCTTTACAGCAACTGCTATTGCTGCTGCAGTTGGTTCTCTAATGATGGGGATAGTTGCGAGATATCCAATTGTTCTTGCCCCAGGGATGGGACTTAACGCATTTTTTGCATATACGGTTGTATTAACTTATGGTATTCCTTGGGAGACAGCTCTTTCAGGTGTCCTTGCATCAGGAATTATCTTTTTATTTATAACAGTAATAGGGTTGCGTGAAAAAATCATCAATACGATTCCACAAAATTTGAAATTAGCAGTTGGTGCTGGTATCGGTTTCTTTATTGCTTTTATTGGATTTAAAAATGCAGGAATTATCGTTGCTGATGATGCAACATTAATCACTCTAGGTAGTTTATCAGATCCACTTGTTTTACTAGCAGTTTTTGGACTTATTGTAGCAGTAATTTTATTAAGTAAAGGAATAAAGGGCGGTATTTTTTATTCAATGATTGCAACATCCATTGTTGGGATGATTTTTGGGCTAGTGCCGAAAATCACTGGTATTAATGATGTTGTAGGTGCTGTGCCAAGCATTGCTCCAACGTTTGGTCAAGCATTCTTGAATTTTGGTAATATATTTACAATTGAAATGCTTATTGTTATTTTAACCTTTTTATTCGTTGACTTTTTCGATACGGCAGGTACACTAGTTGCCGTAGCAAATCAAGCTGGCTTAATGAAGGACAATAAGTTACCGCGTGCAAGTCGTGCGTTAATTGCCGATTCAACAGCAACAGTTGTAGGTGCGACTGTAGGGACATCAACGACAACAGCTTATGTTGAATCAACAACAGGTGTAGGTGTCGGAGGGCGAAGTGGTTTAACAGCAGTTTTTGCAGCACTTTTCTTCATTCTGGCCTTGTTTTTCTCACCATTATTAAATGTAGTCACACCACAAGTAACTGCATCTGCTTTAATTATTGTTGGTGTGTTAATGTCAACGGCTCTTAAACAAATTGAATGGGATAAATTTGAAATAGCAGTTCCGGCATTTTTTGTTATTATCGCGATGCCACTAACGTCAAGTATTGCAACAGGGATTGCGATTGGATTTATCTTTTATCCAATTACAATGTTGATGGCAGGTCGGATTAAAGAAGTACATCCAATGATTTATGGTATGTTTGTTATCTTTATTCTTTATTTTGCCTTTCTAACTTAATAAAAAAAGATCATATTTTATGGATATGATCTTTTTTTATGGACTAGATTAATAAATAAGTTGCATTGTAATATTCTACTTGCTACATTATGAATACTAAAAAAGAAAGGAAGATTTTAATTGTTGACTGTAATAAAAAGAGTAAGCTTACTATTAGTAGTATTTACCTTTACATTAAGCTTATTATCAGATCAAATCTTTGCAGGGACTGATAAAGTGATGATTGATCCGGGTCATGGTGGATCTGATAGTGGTGCAATTGGGAACGGTTTATATGAAAAAGATTTAACGCTTGAAATTTCAAAGAAAGTTAAATCTTATATTGATCGCTATTATAATATAAGTACTAAAATGACAAGAACAAATGATACATATGTTTCGTTAAAACAACGAACAGACATAGCAAATCAATGGCAAGCAGATTTCAAGCAATATCGACCGCGTAAAGACAAGTTCCG
>CALZEK010000130.1 GCA_945639745.1 uncultured Bacillaceae bacterium | reverse complement strand
CGTGCTCGATTAATTGCGCCAAGTAGAGTTTCTTCATCCCTTGTTGGTTGATGACTTACTCTAGATGGGGCATCAATCCTTTGAATGATATTGTCTTTAAAGACACGCCTAACCGCTTTTACTTTTGCTTTATTATGTGAA
Source organism: uncultured Bacillaceae bacterium (assembly GCA_945639745.1). Taxonomy (GTDB): domain Bacteria; phylum Bacillota; class Bacilli; order Bacillales; family Amphibacillaceae; genus Pseudogracilibacillus. The sequence goes on along the minus strand of CALZEK010000130.1, from coordinate 4,651 downwards.
CCAATAATAACTTTCATTTATTTACGACGGATTGTCTCAAGAGTTGTTTGATCAGTTGCTTTAACGAGTTTAACAATCAATTCCTTTGCTGCTGCATAATCATCAATATGAATCATCGATGCAGATGTATGAATATAACGCGAACAAATACCAATAACTGATGATGGTACGCCGTCGTTTGAAATATGAACACTGCCTGCATCTGTACCACCTTGGGAAACAAAATACTGGTAAGGGATCTGATGTGTTTCTGCTGTATCTAAGATAAACTCTCGCATACCACGATGAGTAATCATTGTTCGGTCAAATATTCGTAAGAGTGCACCTTGACCTAATTGTCCGAATTCATCTTTTTTACCTGACATGTCATTTGCAGGTGATGCATCTAGCGCATAGAAAATGTCTGGTTTTATCATGTTTGCTGCTACTTTTGCACCACGTAATCCGACTTCTTCTTGTACAGTTGCACCAGAATATAATTCATTAGGCAAACTTTCATTTTGTAATTCTTTTAATAGTTCAATAGATAAGCCACATCCATAACGGTTATCCCAAGCTTTTGCTAATACTTTCTTTTCATTAGCCATCGGGGTAAAGGGACAAATTGGGACAACTGTATTTCCTGGTTGAATGCCAATCTTTAATGCATCTTTGCGGTCATCAGCACCTATATCAATTAACATATTCTTAATATCCATCGGTTTTGCCCGATCTTCTGGTGTGAGGTTATGAGGTGGGATAGAGCCAATCACGCCAGTAATCGGTCCTTTTTCAGTCATAATTTGCACGCGTTGTGCAAGTAATACTTGATTCCACCAACCACCTAAAGGTTGAAAGCGTAACATACCGTTTTCAGTGATTTGTGTAATCATAAATCCGACTTCATCCATATGTCCGGCAACCATGACCCGAGGGCCTTTGCCTTTTTTAACTCCAAAAACACCACCTAAATTATCATAAATAAGTTCATCTGAATATTGAGCTAACTCTTTAGCCATATATTCGCGAACACGTGATTCATCACCTGGTGCACCTTGTAATTCTGTTAATATTTTAAACATCTCTTTTGTTTCTTTATTCAATATTATTCACTCTCTTTCTTCTTCCACTATCTTTAAATTAACGAATTTTTTAAAAAATAGCAAACTAATTATTGCGAAACACTTATTTTTTTCTAAAAAGAGGTGTATACTAATAATATATTGTTAAATATATTATAAATGAGGTGAGTATGAATGAAACGTCGTGATGCATTGCTAGCAATTTCGGCTAGTTTCCTTGCTGGTTTCATTGCAAAAACAGTATTAAGTAACAGACAACTATCTCCAGAAGCAGCTTTAGAAACGGCTAAGGAAACATTCAAAAAAAGCGGACCGATTAGCGGCTCTTGGATTTATATGACGCCAGAAACGTTAGAAAAAGATGGTTTAAGTTTCACTGTATACAGAGGCGGTATTTCACGCCAAATTGATGATAAAAATGTAGATTATGTTTTCTACACTGATATCGATACAGGGTCAATCGTAGATGTAAAAAGCGTTAGTTAATAATTAAAGGATTATGCTATCAGCTCAATAGCTAGAATGGTTCTGTCAATCACAGAATTCATTCTAGCTTTTTTATATTTGTTATTCCAAACGAGATGGCTGACGTTTTATTTCCTTGGTTATCTGTCCTTTAGTATCTATTTTAATTGCACGTAAATAAGCATCGTGATAAAAAGTAAACCAATAATTATTTTTAACACCATATGGTATCCATTTTTCTTTTTCAAATATCGAGGTCATTGGATAATCATCATAAGCCAGAACCCACAAGCTATTAATATGTGCATGTGTTGGCATAATATCAGCCATGTGAATAAATCCTTCATTATCATCTTCAAATAAAACAAGCGCATGGCCATTACTATGACCACCCGTATGAATCATTTTCAAACCAGGCAGTATTTCAATTTCCTTATCGAACGTTTTAATTTGTCCCACTACCGGTTGCCAGTTCATTTCAAAGTAAGTACTTGATGACCGTATATTAGGTGCTTTCATTTCATTCCATTCGATTTCTGATACATAAATTGGGACATTTTTAAAAATTGATTGATAACCTGACTGTGTTAATTGGGTAAGACCGTTTGCATGATCATAATGTAAATGTGTCATTAAAATGAAATCAATCTCTTCGACTTGGATATTCAATGCTTGGAGTGATTTTTCCAAACTTGATTCTTCACGGACACCGAAATTTCGAATTTGTTTATCTGTAAATTTCTTATTTCCCAGTCCAGTATCGATCAATATATTTTTTTGATCAATTTGAATTAAAATCGGATCTGCTCTAAGTTCAATTTGATTGAGATCATTACTCGGATACTTTCGTGACCATAAGGCTTTTGGAACAACACCAAACATTGCACCACCATCTGGGTATGACATACCTCCATTTAACCACCTTAGCTTTGCTCGTCCAATCTTTAAATCATCCATTAATTTTCCTCCTTTGAGAAATGAACACCGCGAATGAAAATACTTTTATTTTCCTTAGATATTGTACATGATTTAGCTTGCTCTGTTTCACCATCGACTTGTAAATCTATTTCATTTTCAAATGAAAATGTTACTTGTTCTGTATTTATTTGTTCAACTTCTTTTAAATGTGTATGGAAGCCAAAATATACAGTTGAAAATAATAATAAAACTTTCAATCGTGAAATTGAATGAATTAATATCAGTGTAACTTCATCCGGATTATTTTTTGCTTGAGGTGTGAGCTTCATGCCACCACCAACATAAGGATGATTTGAAGCAGATGCAATCCAACAATTATTTATTTCACGTTCTAAACCGCTTACATTTATTTTTATATTTAAAGGTTTAAAACGAATAAGACCTTTAATTAATGAATAGATGTAACTTAAGCGTCCTAATCCTAATTTATTAAAGTTTGATTTTGCAGAGGATTGATTTGTTTTTTTAGCAATTAACGCATCAAAACCAAATCCAATACTATTGACAAACAGATGTTTTTCATGAGCTAATTGATATGTACTTGGCCAATAAGTGACAGTTTTTTCTTGTGAGATAATTCGTTTTAATATTTCTTCAGAAGAACCATCAATATGACACGCCCTAGCAAAATCATTACCAGATCCTCCTAATAAAAAGGATAGTGGGATGCTGCGATTTGTAAACCCATTTAAAAATTCATAAATCGTACCATCCCCACCTACAATTATAATCGTTTCAATCTGAATTGTTGAATGACTTAATTCTTCAGCAATCTCTCTTGCGTGGCCTTTGTATTGTGTATAGATAAAGTGCGCATTGATCTTTTGATATGTGCTTGTTTTTTGTAATTGAGTAAACAATCTTTGTCCACGTCCATTACCTGCTTGTGGATTTATCACGAAAATATACATCAACACGCCCCTTTCTTTACCCTTTAGAGTGAATGACAATAATTCATTTCAATTTCGTTTAATCGTCGAAATTCACCTAATTTAAGTGACTCATCTAATTTAATTTCACCCATTTTTATACGTTTTAAGTAAACCACTTCTTTATCAACCGATTTGAACATTCTTTTAACTTGATGGTATTTACCTTCAGTGATTGTTAATTCAATTTTTGATAAATGATCTGAAGTTATTATTTTTAATTGGCCTGGTTTCGTATGATAGCCATCATCTAAAACAACACCTTGACTAAAGAGTTTAACATCTTCTTCTGTTACTTTTCCTTGAATTTCAGCATAATAGGTTTTTGGCACTTCATAATTAGGTGACGTTAATTTATGATTGAGAGCACCATCATTGGTAATAATTAGTAAACCTTCTGTATCTTTATCTAATCGACCAACTGGAAATAAGTCATAATGGTCATAACCATTAATTAAATCCGTCACAACTGGAAATTTATTATCAATTGTTGCTGATAAATAACCATCGGGTTTATTTAACATAAAGTAAACATTTTCTTCATAAATAACTTGCTTTTGATTAACTTCAACGATATCTTTATCTGGATCTACTTTTATATTCACTTTTCGAACGACTTCATTATTGACAGTGACTAATTTCTTTTTAATTAATTCTTTTACATCACGCCTGCTTCCAAAACCTGCATGTGACAACAATTTATCTAAACGCACTTAACCCCTCCTAAATTTATCAAAGAATCGATCTAAAAAGCCTATTTTTGCACCTAAAGCTTTTTCTAATAAACCTGATGCATAAGCAAGGATAAAGTAAACTAAACCACCAACGCCAACACTTAGAATTAATGCAATTGTTACGCCAACTCTCGTATCTTGATAATTATAAAATAAACTCATTAGATATTTAAATCCAAGTAAACTTACTAACATGATTAATGAAAATATAATCACAAGTAATAATTGTTTAAATACTTGTTTATATGAATATTTAATCGATGATTTTATTCGAATTAAATTAATAATAACCGCAACAAAGACCGCTAACATTGTAGTTAGTATTGAACCAATTGCACCAAATCTTTCAATCATAAATGTATTTAAACTTAATTTAATGACAAAACCAACTAATAAACCAACTACTGCAAAGTTTTGTTGATTGATCCCTTGTAAAATCGCAGCACTTACCGCATATAAAGCAAATAATAATGCCACAGGCGCA
>CALZEK010000129.1 GCA_945639745.1 uncultured Bacillaceae bacterium | reverse complement strand
GTATTACTAAAAGGGTGGGTTAATCGCCGCCGTGATTTAGGAGACCTCATATTTATTGATTTACGTGATCAGTCAGGCTTGATTCAACTTGTTTTTAACCCTGATTTTTCTAAAGAAGCTTTAGCAACTGCTGAAACTTTAAGAAGCGAGTTCGTTATCGAAGTAGAAGGAAAAATAGTTAAACGTGATGAAGGTACAATTAATCCAAATATCGCAACGGGTAAGATTGAAGTAACTGTAACTGATTTAAAGATTATAAATAAGTCTAAAAGTTTACCATTCTTAATTCATGAAGCAGAAGACGTTTCTGAAGAGATTCGTTTAAAGTATCGTTATTTAGATTTACGTCGTGAAGAACTCCAAAAAACATTTAAAATTCGTCATAAAACAACAGAGTCAATTCGTAATTATTTAAACAAAAATGAATTTTTAGATATGGAAACTCCAATCTTAACAAAAAGTACACCAGAAGGAGCACGTGATTATTTAGTACCTAGTCGAGTGCATCAAGGTGAATTTTATGCATTACCACAATCACCACAATTATTTAAGCAATTGTTAATGATGAGTGGATTTGAAAAATATTATCAAATTGCACGTTGTTTTAGAGACGAAGATCTACGTGCTGACCGTCAACCTGAATTTACTCAAGTAGATATCGAAACGGCATTTTTAACAAGTGATGAAATTATGGCGCTTATCGAAGGTATGATGGCACAAATAATGAAAGATGTTTTAGATAAAGACATTCAATTACCATTTAAAAAAATGCCTTATGATGAAGCTATGAGTCGTTTTGGTTCTGATAAACCAGATACACGTTTCGATTTAGAACTTATTCACATCTCAGAAATTATTAAAGATGCTGAATTCAAAGTCTTTAGTGGAGCAGTAGCATCAGGAGGTAAAGTAGCTCTATTAAATGTTAAAGGAGCAGCTGATAATTATACACGTAAAGATATTGATGGTTTAACAGAGTTTGTAGCTGATTTTGGTGCTAAAGGTTTAGCATGGATGAAAGTAAAAGAGAATGAATTAACAGGTCCAATTGTTAAGTTTTTAAGTGATGAGGAATTAACAGCTATTAAAGCAGAAGCAAAAGCTGAAGACGGTGATTTATTATTATTTGTAGCAGATAAATCTAAAGTTGTATATGCAAGTTTAGGTGCATTAAGAATGAAACTTGGAAAAGATTTAGATTTAATCGATAAATCTAAATATAATTTCTTATGGATAGTAGATTGGCCATTACTTGAATATGATGAAGATGCGAAACGTTATACTGCAGCTCATCACCCATTCACTTCACCACAAGAAGCAGACTTAAATAAATTATCAACTGAACCAGAATCTGTTAGAGCGAATGCTTATGATATTGTCTTAAATGGATTCGAACTAGGCGGTGGTTCTATTAGAATAAATAATCGTACACTACAAAATGAAATGTTTGAAGTATTAGGATTTACAGAAGAGCAAGCTGAAAGTCAGTTTGGTTTCTTACTGGAAGCATTAGAGTTTGGTGCACCACCACACGGAGGAGTTGCTTTAGGATTAGATCGTTTAGTAATGTTGCTTGCTGGTAAAACAAATATTAGAGATACAATATTATTCCCTAAAACAGCAACAGCAACAGACTTACTTACTCAAGCTCCAAGCCCAGTAAGTGAAAAACAACTGGATGAATTAGCACTTGACTTACAAAATGAAGATGACTAATTAACTATAATTATCGCAGTTTTATTAAAGGTACTACCTTAGAGCAAATGAATGCAAAGTGTAGTACCTTTAATTTAAACTTGCATTAAGCGCTTACATATGTTATTCTTTAGTTAATCAAATAATCCTGATTTGTTCGTGGATAAATTAATTTTGTCCGAACACGTACTATGTAAGGGAGTTTGCAGTTTCTAATTGTCGGAGGTTCACTTATTTAAACAAGTCAAGTTGTTTATTCGTTGTAACCTTGTAATTAGAACAAAACACCCACCTGCTAAGAAGCGGGCTAAAAATATCTTGAAACGGCAAAATTGGGATTATCTATTAAGCGACAAACTAATGAATTCATTAGTTTGTCGCTTAATTTAATTTTGGCTATTAATATTGTCGTAAACTTGTTTAAAAGCACGTTCAAACTTACTATTTTCATTTGGTTGATAGTATTTTTTGCGTTTTAAATTATCTGGTAAATACTGTTGCTTTACCCAGCCATTATCATAATTATGTGGATATTTATATCCTACACCACGACCGATTTCTTTTGCACCTGAATAATGTGCATCCTTCAAATGATTAGGAATGTCTCCTATGTTACCTTTTTTAATATCAGCTAAGGCTGAATCAAGTGCACTATAAGCGCTGTTAGATTTAGGTGAAAGAGCAAGTTCTGTGACAGCAACAGCAAGTGGAATCCGACCCTCAGGAAATCCAAGACGTTCAGCAGCTTGAACCGCTGCTAGAGCTCTCGGGCCAGCTTGGGGATTTGCAATACCGATATCTTCATATGCAATAACAACAAGTCGTCTTGCTATACTTTCTAAATCACCCGCTTCGATTAAACGGGCTAAATAATGTAAAGAAGCGTTCACGTCACTGCCCCGAATCGATTTTTGAAAAGCAGACAGAACGTCGTAATGAGCATCGCCTCCCTTATCATGAGAAAAGCTTTTCTTTTGCATACATTCCTCAGCAATTTCTAATGTGATTTTCTTCTCCTCTTTATGGTTTGCAGGTGTCGAACTCACTGCTAATTCTAACCCATTTAATGCAGCCCTTAAATCACCATTTGCACTGTGAGAAAAATGATCAAGTGCGTCATTACTTATTAAAATATTCTCATTTCCATAACCTTCATCTTTATCTTCTAAGGCACGTTTTAGCGCAATAGCAACATCATTTGGCTTTAGTGCATTAAGTTCAAATAAATGGGTTCTACTTCTAATCGCAGGATTGATTGAATGGTATGGATTACTTGTTGTACAACCAATCATTGTTAGTAAATTATTTTCTAAATGAGGTAGTAAAAAGTCTTGTTTAGCTTTATCTAGACGATGTACCTCATCGAGAATTAATACCATTGATCCAGACATTTTGGCTTCTTCAACGACAATCTCCATATCCTTCTTTTTATCAATCACGGCATTAAGTTCACGATATGGTAAATTTAAACTTTTAGCTAAAGCTTCAGCCATTGATGTTTTACCTGTTCCTGGAGGACCAAATAAAATCATCGATGCTAGTTGATTTGCTTTAACCATCCTTCTAATGACTTTATTCTCTCCAACTAAATGATCTTGTCCAATAATTCCATTGATATCTTTTGGTCTCATTCTATATGCAAGTGGTTGATGCGACATTATAACCATCCTTTAATAAAAAGTTGTTTGTTTATCTACATTAGGCTTCAATCGATTAAAATGCAAGAAGTTGTTCGTTCATGCTATAATAGTTTATCATATGGTATCATTATACTTTAAAATAGATGACATTCAGATAAATAGAGGTGTACGATTTGAAGATTTCAACAAAAGGTCGTTATGGTTTAACAATAATGCTTGAATTAGCACGAGAATATGGTAATGGACCCATGTCTTTAAAAGCAATTGCGAATAAAAATGAATTATCAATTCATTACTTAGAACAACTAGCTACACCACTTCGAAATGCAGGCTTAGTAAAGAGTATTCGTGGTGCTTACGGTGGTTATCAGCTTGTGAATGAACCAGCAGAGATAACAGTCGGTGATATTATTCGGGTATTAGAAGGTCCGATTACACTTGTTGAAGGTATTGAAGAACAAGAACCAGCACAACAAAATTTATGGCTACGAGCAACAGAAGCAGTTAAAGAAGTGTTAGATACAACAAGTTTATTAGACCTCATGCAAACAGACACTGAAAAAATTGAAGATGCATATCTGTTTTATATTTAATAGATTGAGAGGGAGATTAGATGATTTACTTGGATCATGCAGCAACAACACCCGTTCATCAAGAAGTACTAGATGAAATGTACCCATTATTTATTGAGAATTTTGGAAATCCATCTAGTCTTCACCAATACGGAAGAAGTGGTCGACGACTCATAGATTCTGCCAGAAATTACCTTGCCTCAACAATAAATGCAAAAGAGCATGAGATTGTTTTGACAAGTGGCGGTACAGAATCAAATAATTTAGCGATTACAGGTACAGCTCTGGCTAACGAATATAAAGGCAATCATATTATTACGACATCACAAGAGCATCATGCTATCTTGCATATTATGGATTATTTGATTAGTCGTGGATTTCATGTAACTTATTTACCGGTTAATGAATCTGGCTTAATTAATTTAAATGACTTAGAACGTTCATTAACAAATGAAACAATCTTAGTTTCAATTATGACAGCTAATAATGAAACAGGAGCTTTGCAACCTATTCAAGAAATTGGTAATCTTTTAAAAGATCATCAAGCTTATTTTCATACAGATGCTGTGCAAGCTTATAGTATGATAGATATAGATGTAAAAAAGTATGGGATTGATTTATTAACGACATCAGCACATAAATTAAATGGACCTAAAGGTGTAGGCTTTTTATATATTGATGAAGATGCAGATATTCAACCCATTCATTTTGGTGGAGAGCAAGAACGTAAACGCAGACCTGGAACAGAAAACGTTGTCGGAGCTGTCGGCTTCAAAAAAGCAGCAGAGCTGGCTCAAAAAAACAAAATTGAAAACAATCAAAAATATCAACATTTTAAAAAGATATTTTTAGATATATTAACAGAAAGAGAAGTAAAATTTTTTATC
>CALZEK010000128.1 GCA_945639745.1 uncultured Bacillaceae bacterium | reverse complement strand
TGTTCTGTTTATTAGATATAAATTGAAATAAGAAAATAATAACTAAAATACCTACTCCAATTAAATCTAGATAAATATTTGGAATAATTAACATGATTGCTCCAGCAAGCACTAATATTCTAAAGAACCAATTTAGAGAACTTAGCATATATCCTTCTGTTGCAATACCTAACATAATAACTCCAACTATTGATGTTACTGCTATTATTATTCCTGTCATAACATCTGTATCGATAAGTAATAAGGAACTATTATAAACAAAAGCAAATGGAACTATAAATCCTGCAATCGCTAACTTCATGGAAGCAAATCCGGTTCGCATTGGGTCTCCACCAGATATACCGGCAGCTGCAAATGAAGCTAGTGCAACAGGAGGTGTTAAGTTAGCAAAAAGCCCAAAGTAAAAGACAAACATATGAGCAACAAATGGTTGAATTCCTAATTGAACTAATGCTGGCGCTGCCATTGTTGATGTAATAATATATGTTGGGATACTTGGTAAGCCCATTCCTAAAATAATTGATGCAACCATTGTAAAGATTAACGTTAAGAACAAGCTATTACCACCAATCATTACAATTGCATTAGCTAGTTTTAAACCAAATCCTGTTAAAGTTGCCACACCAACAATAATACCAACAGCAGCACACGCAATAGCAACAGATAGAGCTGAGCGTGAGCCATCTTCTAGTGCGCCTAGTAATTCTTTAAATGACATACGTGTTGTTTTACGTAATTGCGCAATCAAAATCGTGACAATGATTGTCCAAAATGCTGCAAAAATAATTGTTTTCCCACTAAAAAATAACATATAAATTAAAAAGATCAATGGAATTACTAAATGTCCTCTTTCTTTCATAACATCAGAAACTTTTGGCATTTCAGATTTATCCAAGCCTTCTAATCCATTTTTTGAAGCTCGTAAATGAATTTGAGTAATAACACCTGTGTAATATAAACCTGCCGGTAAAATTGCCGCTAGTGCAACAGTTGAATAAGGAATACTCAGCACTTCTGCCATAATAAAAGCTGCTGCTCCCATAACAGGTGGTAAAATTTGGCCACCTACTGAAGCAGTCGCTTCAACTGCTCCAGCAAAATTTTTCTTATAACCAATTCGCTTCATAAGTGGTATCGTAAATGTTCCTGTAGTTACAACGTTAGCTATAGCAGAACCATTAATACTACCTAAGAAACCACTTGCTATGACAGCAACTTTTGCTGGCCCGCCCTTAGTATGCCCTGCTATTGCTATTGCAATATCGTTAAAAAATTGTCCCATTCCAGAACGTCCTAAAACTGCACCAAAAATAATAAACAAGAAAATATATGTTGCTGAAACACCTATTGCTGTTCCATATATTCCTTCAGTTGTCACATAAAGTTGATTAATAACTGAATCCCATTCATATCCTCGGTGTCTAAAAATACCAGAAAAAGCTCTACCTGCTACTGCATATGCAAAAAACAGCATTGCTAAAATAGGTAAAGCCCAACCAGTCATTCGTCTGGCTGCCTCCAATACTAAAACAGTTAAGATTACTCCAAATAAAACATCTAAGTTGTTTGGAATGCCACCTCGATTAATAATTTCTAAATAATCTATAAATATGTATGCTGCAGTTGATAAAGATACTAATGCTAAAACAACATCGTACCAAGCTAATTTATGTCTTTTAACAAAACGATTAGCTGGATAGAGCAGGAATATTAAGCAAAGTACTACAGACACGTGTAGAGCACGGTGTTTCAATGTAGTAGGTGCTCCTAATGCTGAGGTGTATAAATGATAAAAAGCAAATAAAACAGCTATAGTGGATATGGCACGTGTAACATTTTTATTTGTAAATGTTCTAAATCTTGATTCTGCATCATACTTTTCTAATACAGCTTCATGACCAGCAACACCTTCTTGGTTTGTTTCATTCATTTTTTCTGACATAATATCCCTCTCATTCTATAATAATCTCAGCTTTATGGTGGTGTGGTATATCATTTGTTTTTAAGAAGCTTTGATTATTTTTCTTTATTTCAAAGTTCGCATCATGCGAATGAATCCATTGATAGTTTTTCTTTTCTTCATAAAAATCTGTCATAATAATATAGCCATCTTTTATATGTACTTTACCTTCTTTTTGATTAGGAACACCTGAACCAAATGACTTAAAACTTGTTTCAATTAAAATTATTTTTCCTTCTTCATTGACTTGAAGTTTTTCTTTCCATTTTGTTTTTTCGACAGAGTGTATCCACTCAACACTAAACGTATCCTCTGGATCAAGTAATGTGCGAGCGTACTCTTCTTTAGTCTCTTGATCATAAATAACCAGTTCCATTTTTCTCTCTTTTAATATTATATAACTGAATATTAAGATAACAATAAGGATGATAAAACTAAGGAAGAGCCATTTGTGGCTCTTTCTTAATAGAATCACTCTAAAACGCCTTCTTCTTTATAATACTTTTCTGCTCCTGGATGTAATGGAACACTTAAGCCTTCTGTTGCTTTTTCCAATTCAATATCTTTTCCGACATTATGTGTTTCACTTAAAATATCAAGGTTTTCAAAAAATGCTTTTGTAATTTCATATACAGCATCTTCACTTAAATCTTGATTCACAATCATTGTGTTTGTTATTTCAATTGCTTTAACGTCTTCTTCTACACTATATGAATCTGCTGGAATAGTTGTTTCGATCAAGTAAGAATATTCTTCTGTTAATTTCTCCATCGCATCGTCTTCAATAGGGATTAGTTTTATTTTATGTGTTGTATCTAAATCCATTAAACCTGCATTTGGTATACCACTACTTAATATAGCTGCATCGACTAACCCATTTTTCATTTGATCAACTGATTCAGCAAATGATAAATAATCTGGTTTAATATCATCATAACTCATACCATGACCTTCAAGTAATACTTGTGAAGCTAATTCTGTTCCTGAATTCGGTGCACCCACAGCTACTTTCTTTCCTTTTAAATCTGCAAATGTTTTTATACCTGAATCCTCTGTTGTAACTACATGTAAGTAATTAGGATATAATGCAGCAATTGCTTGCAGATCTTTTTGTTCTCCTTGATCTTCAAATGGACCGACTCCTTCATATGCCTGAAAAGCTGTGTCACCTGTAATTAACGCTAGTTCAGCTTGTCCATTTAAAACTAAATTAACATTTTCTACTGAAGCTTGCGTTGCTTGAACTGATGTATCAGCACCAATTTCATCTTCTAAAATTGTACCTATACTTGCTCCTAATGGATAATAAACGCCTGAAGTCCCACCTGTTGCGATTGTGATGAATAAGTCTTCTAAATTAGATTCACCCTTACTACTTGATTCTCCTCCATCATTACCACCACAAGCAGCTAGTAGTAGAACAGCAACTATCATTAATAATAAACGTTTCATTATATTTCCCCCTTATTTAACTTCTTGTTATACTACACTTGCAATAATCATGCCAACTTTTAATTGTTGATATTCCAATGATTTTGTAAGCGTTTTTATTGATGGCTTAAAAAAAACCGGAAAAAGTTTCCGGTTGACCGGCATTCTTTTCCGATTATTCTATCTTTTCAAGTTTTCCTCTTAAACCACGCTCACTTATTCCTAACATTTTAGCTGTGTTTTTTCGATGGTTCTCATTTGCTGTTAATGTTGCTAAAATAACTTTCTCTTCTATTTCTTTTAAAGTAAGACCGACTAAATTTTCTACAGCAGTTTGTTTGTCATTCATTTGTTTTGGTTGTTGAGATAATTGATGATTTATATCTTTTAATTCAAGTCTGTTACCATTCGACATCACAAGGGCAGATTCAAGTATATTTCTTATTTCTCGAATATTTCCAGGATAATCGTAATTAAGTAACCATTCCATTGCTTGTGGTGATATTTCTGTTATATTTCTATTTAATTCTTGATTAAATGTGCGTAAATAATAATCAATTAATAATGGTATATCCTCTCGTCGCTCTCTTAAAGGCGGTAGCGTAATTTTTATAACATTTAACCGGTAATATAAATCTTCTCTAAATTCACCTAATTTGACCGCTTCTTCTAAATTCTTATTTGTTGCTGCTACTACTCTAATATCTAATTTTATTGGATCACTTGCACCTATCGGTGTGACTTCTTTTTCTTGTAAGACTCTTAATAGCTTTGCTTGTAAGTCTAAAGGCATATCACCAATTTCATCTAAAAATATTGTTCCATCTTGTGCAAGTTCAAATTTTCCTTTACGTGATTTGGATGCACCTGTAAAAGCACCCGCTTCATGACCAAACAATTCACTTTCGAGCAAATGTTCTGGGATAGCTGAACAATTCAACACTTCTAAACGATTATTTTGTCGATTACCACTGTAATGAATGGCTTGAACTATTAATTCTTTTCCTGTACCACTTTCACCTGTAATTAAAATATTTGTATCAATTTGCTTCACTCGATCAATCATTTTAAATATGCTTCTCATTTGTGGACCCTTACCAATCATTTTATCAGTTATATTATTTTCAAGTTCTTTACTTAAATATACGACTTGTTGATTTAACTCTAATAAATGAATTGCTTTTTTAATAATGGAACGCAACTCTTCGATTCTCAGAGGCTTAGTTAAGTAATAATAAGCACCTGCTTCAAGTGCTTCTACAGATGATGCGATTGAGCTATATGCTGTCATCATAATCACAATCATTGAAGGATGTTTTTCCTTTATTTCTGCTAAGATATCTAAACCATTTATTGAACCTAATTTTAGATCTAACAGACAAATATCTATTTCTTGTTCTTTTAATTGCTCTAGTCCTTTTTGGGGGTCTGTTTCAGTAAATATATCGTATTCATCT
>CALZEK010000127.1 GCA_945639745.1 uncultured Bacillaceae bacterium | reverse complement strand
AAAACATCTGTTTGAAGAATTAGAAAAATAACAAAGAGAAAATGCAGTACAAGAAGATGAATCAGATATTGAAATTGTGAGAACAAAACGCTTTAATTTAAAGCCAATGGATTCTGAAGAAGCAATTTTACAAATGGATATGTTAGGACATGAGTTTTTCGTATTTACAAATGCTGACTCTAATGACACAAATGTTGTTTATAAGAGAAGAGACGGAAAGTATGGCTTAATTGAGCCAACTAATTAATAATCAATTGAGTTAAAACCATCGCTGGTCTAAATATTTAGACCAGAGGTGGTTTTTTTGTGAAATCTATGCGATTGAAAAAATATTATAATCACTCTAGTCATTGATGTGATAGTGTTTAAAGAGAATTGTCGAAAATTGTCGAAAAATAGACATCAAAGGTCAATATTCGTGTTAAATGGTTGTTTTTTTAATTAAAAAATTTAAAAACATTGTAGGTATGCGAAAAACATTGTCGAATTTATTGCAAGATTCTGAATTTACAGATTAGTCAAAAACAACCAATATATGGTATAAATAAACATGTGTAAAAAAATAGATGCCCTAACATCTATTTTATACCTCTTAATACCTCTGAATAGAAAGAGTAACCATATCCCCATGGTTACTCTTTCAATACGTTTAAGGATGATTGACGTTTGGTAATTATGAATAGTATCTAAAAAATGTTATAATAAATATTGATAAATTTAATTTGAGGAGACTTAATAAATGAGTAATTTTCTTAAACGTATATTTGGAGATGGAACGAAACGTCAACTTAAGCGTATTCAAACAGAAATTGATAAAGTCGAAATGTTAGAAAGTGAAATGCAAAAAATGTCTGATGAAGACTTAAAAAATAAAACAATTGAATTTAAAAAGCGTCATCAAGATGGAGAAACCTTAGATGACTTAGTAGTAGAAGCATTTGCATTAGTTAGAGAAGTATCACAAAGAGTATTAAAGATGCGTCCATTTGATGTTCAGTTAATGGGAGGAATTGTTTTACATGAAGGTAACATTGCTGAGATGAAAACTGGTGAAGGTAAAACACTAGCTTCAACATTACCAGCATATTTGAATGCATTAACAGGTAAAGGTGTTCACATTATCACAGTTAACGAATATTTAGCCGAACGTGATTCCAATGAGATGCGTCCTTTATTTGAAGCATTAGGATTAACTGTTGGACTCAATTTAAATGGCGTAGGCAGTGATGAAAAAAGAGCTGCATATGAATGTGATATCACATATGGTACAAATAATGAATTTGGATTTGACTATTTAAGAGATAATATGGTTTTATATAAAGAACAAATGGTTCAACGCCCATTAAACTTCGCTATAATTGATGAAGTAGACTCAATTTTAATTGATGAAGCTAGAACTCCTTTAATCATTTCAGGAAGTGCAGAAAAATCTGCTAACCTTTACGAAAGATCAAACACTTTTGTCAGAACGCTAAAAAAAGAAGATGATTACACGTATGACGAAAAAACAAAAGGTGTTCAATTAACTGAACAAGGTATAAACAAAGCTGAAAACTTCTTTAAAATTGAAAATTTATTTGATTTAGAAAATGTCACATTAACTCACCATATTAATCAGGCCTTACGTGCAAATGTATCAATGCATAGAGACATGGATTATGTCATCGAAGATGGAGATGTGGTTATTGTTGACCAATTTACAGGGCGTCTTATGAAAGGACGTCGTTATAGTGATGGTCTTCATCAAGCGATTGAAGCAAAAGAAGGCATGAGAATTCAAAAAGAAAGTATGACACTTGCTTCAATTACATTCCAAAATTATTTTAGAATGTATAATAAACTATCAGGTATGACAGGAACAGCAAAAACAGAAGAAGAAGAATTTAGAAATATTTACAATATGGATGTTATTTCGATTCCGACTAATAAACCAATCATAAGAGATGACCGAGCTGATTTGATTTATAAATCAATGGATGCCAAATTTAAAGCTGTTGTAAATAAAATAAAAGAACTAAATGAAATAGGACAACCTGTCTTAGTAGGTACCGTAGCTGTCGAAACGTCAGAAGTAATTTCAAGTCTACTTAAAAGAGCGAATGTACCACATAATATTTTAAACGCTAAAAACCATTATCGTGAAGCAGAAATTATAGAAAATGCAGGACAAAAAAATGCGGTAACGATTGCAACTAATATGGCAGGTCGTGGGACTGATATTAAATTAGGTGAAGGTGTTATTGAACTCGGTGGTTTAGCGGTTATAGGAACTGAGCGACATGAATCAAGAAGAATTGATAATCAACTTAGAGGACGTGCTGGACGTCAAGGTGATCCAGGGATGTCGCAATTTTATTTATCGATGGAAGACGAATTAATGAGGAGATTTGGTTCTGATAATTTAAGAGCAATGATGGATCGACTAGGAATTGAAGAAGATGAACCGATTGAAAGTAAAATGGTTTCTCGAGCAGTTGAATCTGCACAAAAACGAGTAGAAGGTAATAACTTTGATTCCCGTAAGACAATTTTATCTTATGATGATGTCTTAAGAGAACAGCGTGAAATTATTTATGAACAAAGAATGGAAATTATTGAATCTGATAATAATGTTAGAGAAATTATTGAAAACATGATTAGAACTACAATTTCACGTGTAGTAAGTATGAATACAAGTGATGAAGATGAAGAAAATTGGAACTTAACAGCTATTGTTGATTATGTAAATAGTAGGCTATTAGAAGCTAATGATCTAACTATGCAAGAATTAGAGAATAAAGATCCTAATGACATGCAAACAATAATTTTAGATAAAATCATCGAAAAATATAATGAAAAAGAAGTAGAGTTAACAGAAGAACAAATGCGTGAGTTTGAAAAAGTTATTTTACTTCGTGTTGTAGATACAAAATGGATGGATCATATTGATCAAATGGATCAATTGCGACAAGGTATTCATTTAAGAGCATATGCTCAAAATGATCCATTAAGAGAGTATCAACTAGAAGGATTTAATATGTTTGAAGCAATGATTGAAAGTATGGAAGAAGAAGTATCTCACTATATTTTAAAAGCTCAAATTAGACAAAACTTAGAGAGAGAAGAAGTTGTTAAAGAAACAAAGGCAGTTTCTGGTGGTAATGGAGAAAAAGAAAAGAAAAGAAAGCCATTTGTGAGAAAAGAAAATATTGGTAGAAATGATCCGTGTCCTTGTGGAAGCGGAAAGAAATATAAAAATTGTCATGGACAGTAAGTTAATAAAGATGGAGTGGTAGTAATGGAATTAACCGAAATTAAACAAGAAATAGATAAAATGAATGAACGATTAAATGATTTTAGGGGGTCTCTTTGACTTAGATAATAAAAAAGCAGAAATTAAAGAATTAGAAGAGAAGATGAGTCAACCTAATTTTTGGAACGACAATGATGCAGCTCAAACCGTTATTAATCAAGTAAATCTGTTGAAAAATAATGTTAATCAATATGAAAAAATTGCTCAGAGATTAGAAGATAGTTTAGCAATGTATGAAATGATTAAAGAAGAAGCTGATGAAGAATTAATGATAGAATTAAATGGGGAAATTGAAAGCTTAATAAAAGTAATGAATGATTTTGAATTGGAAATGCTCTTAAGTGAGCCTTACGATGCCAACAATGCTATATTAGAACTTCATCCAGGAGCAGGCGGTACGGAATCACAAGACTGGGCCAGTATTATGTTAAGAATGTATCAACGTTGGGCAGAAAAACGTGGTTTTAAAGTAGAAACTTTGAATTATTTACCAGGAGATGAAGCGGGTGTTAAAAGTGTCACACTTTTAATTAAAGGCCATAATGCTTATGGTTATTTAAAGTCTGAAAAAGGAGTTCATCGTCTTGTAAGAATATCACCGTTTGACTCATCAGGCAGAAGACATACATCATTTGTGTCTTGTGAGGTAGCACCCGAGATGCCAGATAATGTTGAAATTGAAATTAATACAGAGGATATTCACATTGATACTTACCGAGCTAGTGGTGCTGGAGGTCAACATGTTAATACAACGGATTCTGCCGTAAGGATCATTCACGAACCAACCGGAACAGTAGTAACGAGTCAACAAGAACGATCTCAATTAAAAAACCGAGAGCTTGCTATGAAAATGTTAAAATCTAAACTATATCAACTTGAGATAGAAAAGCAAGAAGCAGAAGTAGCAGCATTAAGAGGCGAGCAAAAAGAGATTGGTTGGGGTAGTCAAATAAGATCTTACATTTTCCATCCCTACTCCATGGTAAAAGATCATCGATTTGATTTGGATATTGGAAATGCTCAAGGCGTAATAGATGGTAATATTGAGCCATTTATCGATTTATATCTAAGATCGCAAATGAACTAACTTTAAAGAATAAAGAAATGAAGTAAAATAGTTTTAATTATTAATGAAATAGGTTATAATTGAATGTGCTACATAAAATTATAAGTAGGGGGGAAATAAACATGAAAAAATGGTTAATGGCTGTTATGTTTGGTGCAGTTCTTGTCCTAGGTGCATGTGGAGGCGGAGATGATGGTGCTTCTGAAGAACCTGCAGAAGATACTGCTGGAGAAACTGTAGATGCTGGTGAAGCTGAAGATATTTATAAGCAAAGTTGTGCTAGCTGTCATGGTGGAGATCTTGAAGGTGGAGCTGGTCCAGCATTAGTGGACAATTCATTCTCACAAGATGAAATCGAAACAATTGTAGAAGAAGGTAAACCAGGTATGCCTGGTGGTTTAGTTTCAGGTGATGATCTAACAACACTAGCAGAATGGTTATCTGAACAATAATAAATATATTTAAAAGCAAAAAAATTAGTTAATGAATACATTAACTAATTTTTTTGCTTTTAATGAGTAAATATTACAAATCCTGCAG
>CALZEK010000126.1 GCA_945639745.1 uncultured Bacillaceae bacterium | reverse complement strand
TGTCATAAAAACAGCTTTTATTTGTTTGTTTTCTTTTAAAAAATTAGCAACATCTTCAACTACAATCTCTTCTCCCCATTCAACTTCGATACGGTGAGTTTTCATTTTATACTCTTCACAAATTTTAGCAAAACGATCACCAAATGAGCCTGAAACTAGAACTAATACTTCATCTCCTTCAGCTGCAACATTAACAGCTGCTGTTTCAAGTCCAGATGTACCGCTTCCCGTAATAATCATGACATCTTGTTTAGTGCCAAATACTTTCTTTAATTCTGGCTTAATACGACGCATCATTTCTGATGTTTCTGCACCTCTATGACCAATCATTGATTGAGTCATCGCTCGTTGAACACTTGGTGGAATTGGTGATGGTCCTGGAATTCTAAGTATGCTTGATTCGTTTAACATGAATTAAATCCTCCTTGATAGTGTTTGCTAAATTGTAAATAAAAAATAAAAAACCTTTCAGCCCCTTAATTTTACTAAGGGGCGAAAAGTTTAAAATCACGCGGTACCACCCTTTTTTACTATAATTATATCATTATAGTCTTATTGGTCCCATGCTTAACGCACATGAACGTACGATTCTACTTTTTTTCAAATCGTCTATTTAAAAGGGCTATTTATTGGTTGAATTACTAGTTTTCACCACCCACTAGTTCTCTTTATAATTCACTCTCAACAAACATGTCTTTTGCAATATATTTCACTATGTATTTTACACTTCAATCATAGCAAAATAGCACCTTTTGTCAATAGAATTCAACACCCAAGTTTGACAGTTGTATGAATTTTTAGTTTCTTTAGACGATTTCAGCGCCTAAAATCTCTTTAAAGTGCTGTAAAGCCCAGTTATGAGCTCCTTGATTAAAACTTGCTACTGCCTCTTTTGGAATCACTATTTTAAATCCTTTATTATAAGCATCAATTGCTGTATGTAAAATACAGATATCTGTACAAACACCGACTAAATAAACTTTTTCAATTTGACGTTCTCTTAACTTTAATTCTAGGTTCGTTCCAGCAAATGCACTATAACGCGTTTTTTCAAAATAAAAAACATTTTCATTTGCTTTATTTTCATCATAAAGCGATTTTAATTCTCCATATAACTCAATTCCTGACGTTCCTACAATATTATGTTCTGGAAACAAAGCTGATTCAGGGTGGAGCCTGTCATTTTTCTCATGAGCATCAATACCAAATGCGACATATTCATTATTATCAATAAATTCTTTAGTTATTTTAACAATTTCACTTTCAATTGCTTGACCTGGAACACCACAAGTCAACTTACCATCTTCTGCAACAAAGTCATAAGTGTAATCAACATTAATTAAAGCACGCTTCATTTATGATCATCCTTTTTTATATTCTACCTTTTATATTAACTATCTTTAGATGTTTTCGCAATTATCACTTAATTTATTTTTTCTTGAGTCATAATAATTTTATGAGACTCATTAAACATGCGTTCTGCTGCATGCCATGTTGGACCTGGTAATTCTGTATATGAAAAACCATGATCAATTGCTGTTGTAATAAATGATTTTGCTTTATAAACCGCTTCAGTAACCGGTAGTTTTTTGGCTAGATTAGCTGTAATTGCTGCTGAATAAGTACAACCTGCACCACTTGTATTTTCAGTTTTTATTCTTGGTGCTTCATATGTTGTTAATGTTTCGCCTTCATATAAAACATCAATCGCAGGGCCTTCTAATTGGCCACCTTTTACTAAAACATAAGCCGCACCTAACTCATGTAGATCAATCGCTGCTTGCTTTAAGTCATCAACTGTCCTTAATTTACGACCGCCTAATAAAATTGACGCCTCGGTCATATTAGGTGTAATCATTTTTGCAACTGGAATAAGCCTATTTTTTAAAGCGATAATCGCATCATCTTTTAATAATTTTGATTGATGCTTACCAACCATCACAGGATCAACAACAACCCGTTCAATATTATAATAGCTAATTAACTCTGTTACTTTTTCAATAATTTCTTTAGAAAACAACATGCCAGTTTTCATTCCATCAAGCGCATTTACTTGATTAATTGCTGTAGAAAATTGAGCTTCTATCGCTTCAATTGTTTGTTTATGCACGTTTAGATTTGTTTCTGGATGACGTGCAACAATTGCAGTCACAATTGTCATCCCATAAACACCTAATTCTTGAAATGTCTTAAGGTCTGCTTGAATCCCCGCACTTCCTCCTGCTGCTGAACCAGCTACAGTCAATACTCTTAATGGTTCCATTAAAATCTCACCTCAGTTAGTTAAATTATAAGATAAACAATAAATATCACTAGCATAAGTAATTGAATAATCACTTTAATCGCCATTCCACTTAAAAATCCAATTAAAGAACCGATACTTGAATAAAATGCTTCTTTAAACGATCTTTGTTCGGCTAATTCGACAAGCATAACAGTCAAAAATGGGACAATAATAATTCCGATTGGGGGCCAAATAAATACACCAAATAGCAAACCCACCATCGCTGCATATTCACCTTTTTTACTGCCTCCAAATCTATTTACAAAATAACGACTAGCTATAAAATCAGAAACAATTAAAATAGCTGTTAACACTGTCATCATTAACCAAAAAACAAGCGTTAATTCTGATTGATTAATAAAGAAATGATAAATAACAAAAGCTAACCATAATGCTATTGAAGATGGAATAATTGGAAATACTAAACCAATAAAACTAAGTGCAAAAAGCACAATGACGAGTAACCATAATAACGTCTCCATCTACTCTCTCCTTTTAAAAAGCTCATGTGTCATACTTATCTGCTTAAATAAGCATACTATATTTTTTTCTTAATTAATAAAAAAAAGAATCCTAATTGGATTCTTCTTTTTCTTCCGATCGATAAGTATATTCATGTTCATCTTTATTAACAGGAGGATCGATTTTATGTTTATAACCATACCCCTCAGTCAATGTCATAACCGAAAGAATCGCTACGACAATTGTAAAAATAATACTTATAACCATAACTGTCATCATTTTTAAAACACCCTCATTAAATTAATTAGTTTTTATATATCCTCACCTATAATCCGCACTTCGCGTTCTAATGTCACATCAAATTGTTTTTTCACTTCTTTTTGGACATGTTCAATTAAACCGATATATTCTGCTGCTGTAGCATTATCTTTATTTATAATAAATCCTGCATGCTTTAAAGATACTTGAGCACCACCGATTTGTTTACCTTGTAATCCACTATCTTGAATTAGTTTCCCTGCAAAATAACCTGGTGGTCGTTTAAAGACACTCCCACATGTAGGATACTCTAGAGGTTGTTTGGATTCTCGTTTAAAAGTTAAATCATCCATTACTTCTTTAATAGCTTGGTGCTTTGCTTTTTTGAGTGAAAATGTAGCTTCAAGTACAATATAGCCTTTTGCTGAGATATTACTTGTACGATAATCTAACTCTAGTTCTTTCGCAAGCTTTCTCTTAATTTCTCCTTCTTTTGTCACAACTAACGCTGATTCTAGTATGTCTTTAATTTCGCCTCCATAAGCTCCTGCATTCATAAACAATGCGCCACCTACCGATCCCGGTATGCCACAAGCAAATTCTAATCCACTTAAATCTTTATCAAGCGCTGCTCGTGATACATTTACAATTAATGCTCCACTTTGGGCCGTGAGTGATTCATCCCTTATTTCAATTTGATTCAACTTACCTAAGTACATTACAATGCCACGAATACCACCATCTTTTATAATTAGGTTTGATCCATTACCTAACAACATAAATGGTACTTGTACTTTTTCAGCTAATTGAATAACTTCTTGAACTTGTTCATACGACTCAGGTGTAATAAAATAATCAGCCTGACCTCCTAGTCGTGTATATGTGTGTTGTTTTAATGGTTTATTTTTAACAACATTTTCTTCAGTTAAAATACTTACTAATTCTTCATAAATCATCGATTATCATTCCTTTTACATACAACTCTTAACAAGCTAAACTATTGTATGATTATATTAAATCTCGTTACTATTTTGAGTTTTATTTAATTTATTAATGGGATGAAAACTGGGTTTCATTTGATCAAATGTTGTTATATATTTAAAGCCGATTGATTTAATTGATTCAATAATTTCTGTGAAGTTATAACCAACATGATGGGGAACATGTGCGTCTGACCCAATTGTCAACACTTCGCCACCACAATCTTTATATAATTCTAAGATATCTTTTGTTGGCATTGGACCGCCTAAACCATAAGCATAGCCTGAGGCATTAAGTTCAATTCCTTTACCATCAGGAATAATCACTTTAAAAATTTCACTTAAGATATCATGAAAATCCGCTTTTGAATTAAGTGATTTATAACGTTTAACTAAATCAATATGACCTAAAATATTATACTGTTTAAAGTTTTTTACACAATAAAGTAATTCTTCATAGTATAATTGATAGGATTCCTCAGGTGTACGATTAGCAAAGAAATCACCTGAATGAAGATCTTTTTTATCTGCTGTATGGATTGAGCAAATAACAAAATCGAAATCTTCTTCATTCATCAACTTATCATAACGCTCTAACAAGTAAGGTTGTACACCTAATTCTACACCTTTTTTAATCGTAATAATATCTTTATATTTTTCACGCATTTTATTTAATTCTTCTGTGTAAGCAGGAATGTCTAAATCAAATGAAATCGTAGGATCTGGATATTCATAATCAATATGTTCTGTAAAACTAATTTCTGTTAACCCTTTATTTATTGACGCTTGAATCATTTCTTCCATTGGCGTTTCTGAATCAGCAGAAAAATTACTATGCATATGATAATCAAACAACATATCTATTCCTCCTAAATGTATTCATTGACTTTCTTTTTTATAAGGATTAAACTATATTTAATATTCGCTTTATC
>CALZEK010000125.1 GCA_945639745.1 uncultured Bacillaceae bacterium | reverse complement strand
CTGAATCAGACAAGTCAGGTAAGGAAGATTCGAATAAAACTGAATCAGACAAGTCAGGTAAGGAAGATTCGAATAAAACTGAATCAGACAAGTCGGATAAACAAGACTCGAATAATACTGAATCAGATAAGTCGGATAATAATATTGAAACAGAATCTGATTTAAAAAAAGTATCTGACAAAGCATTTACAATTAACTTTTCAATTAAACATGCAAATGGTAAAGAAACATCAGTTGCTGATGAATTCTTTAAAAAGCCTGCTATGCTAATTGAAAAAGATGGCAATATGTATGCTCAATTAACAATTACTAATGGTAATATGGTTAAAAACTTAAAAACAGAGTACGGTGAAGTGACTGTTGTTAAGGTAAATAAAGATGGTTCTATTGTTGTTCAATTTAAAGTTAAAAAAGACTTATCTAATATGAAACTTAAGATGTTGATTAGTGTTCCTGGTTTATACACAGCAGAACATGACGCAATTTTAGTATTTGACAAAAATTCTAAAACAGCAATAAAAAATGACAAAATTATTTCACCTGGAAATGGAGATAATTTTAAAATATTATCTTTTGGAGAATTCATCAAGTCAGGCAAAGGTTTTAATGGATTAAACTTACCTGAAAATAATATTAATCATAAATTTGGTAGTTTGAGTCAAACAAACGGAAGTCATTTTAGTGGATTTGGATCATCAAAAACGTCTACTCCAAATTTAAATAATAAATTAGGTAATACAACTTCATCTATGACAGGTGGACTTGATAAGCCAGAATTCGGTTCAGCTGGGTCTGATAGTCAAATTAATCAAGTCAGTTCTAATAATAACCCTAAAACAGGAGACACAAGTTTAATCTGGTTGTATGGGATTTTATTAGTCGGTTCTCTAGCAATATTGGTTGTTAAATTAAGACGTCGTACTATTTAAGTAAATATAATTAAAAATAAGTCTTACTACCTAAAAGTAGTAAGACTTAATTTTGATATTGACGATATTTTTGAAAGGTGTGCAATAAATTGAAAAACAAATGGATATTATTAGGATTAATCATGAGCATTTTTTTACTACTTGCAGCATGTGGATCACCAGATTCTACAGTCGAATCAAAAGAAGAGAATGAAACATCAACTAATGCTCAAACAGATGATGAGCATAGAATAGTTGCTACGACATATGCAATTGTTGAGTTTTTAGATGCTTTAGATTTAAATGCTGTAGGAGTTCCAACAACTTATAAAGATTTACCTGATAAATTTGCAGATGCAACTGAAGTGGGTAATGCAATGGATCCTGACCTTGAAACAGTCTTATCATTAAAACCAACAGAAGTCTTATCAGTTACTAATTTACAAAAAGACTTAGAAAAACCATTTACAGAGCATAATGTACCTGTTGATTTTCTTGATTTAGATACAGTCGAAGGTATGTTTAATGAAATCGAACAATTAGGAGAAACATATGATCGATCTGAGCAAGCAAAATCCATTATTTCTGAATTTAATGATAAAATGGATGGTGTTGCAGAAGAGGTAAAAGATAAAGAATCTCCTAAAGTATTAATTTTAATGGGTGTGCCAGGTAGTTATATTGTTGGAACTGAACATTCATACATTGGTGACTTAGTAAAACGAGCTGGAGGAGAAAATGCAGTTAAAGATCGAGAAGAAGATTTCATCTCCGCTAATACTGAATACTTACAACAATTGGATGCAGATATTATTTTAAGAGCAGTTCATGGTGCACCTGATGATGTTGTTGAAATGTTTAATGAAGAGTTTGCTACGAATGACATTTGGAAACATTTTGATGCTGTAAAAAATAATCGTGTATATGATTTGGAAGAAACGCTATTTGGAACAACAGCTAACTTAGCTGTAGATGAAGCAATAGATGAATTATTAACTATATTATATCCCGAAAATTAATTTGTTTAGGAATAGAGGTAGAAACGAGTGAACAAAACATATCTTAGTTTTATAGTTGTTCTATTGTTAATTCCTTTAACGATAATTTATGCAGCAACTACAGGAAGTATTGAAGTTACAGTGCTTGAATTAATTAAAGGTTTATTTATTAATGGAGATGACAATGTAGCAATTATTAAAGATCTACGTTTTCCAAGAATCATAATATCACTATTTGCAGGAGCGGCTTTAGCTGTTTCAGGTGTTTTATTACAAGCAGTAATGCGCAATCCGCTTGCTGAGCCCGGAATTATTGGTGTGTCTTCTGGAGCAGGTTTTGTTACAATTTTAATGGTGACTTTCTTTCCTACACTATACTTTTACACGCCTTTATTTGCCTTTATTGGCGGAGCATTAGCTTTCTTTTTAGTATTTACATTCTCATGGAAGTCTGGTTTAAATCCTTTAAGAATGATTTTGATAGGTGTGGCAATAAATGCTGTCTTTGTTGGATTAAGTGAATTATTTACTAGTGGAGGATCAAGTGTAGTAAATGCAGTATCAGTCACAACATCGACACTATCCATGAAAACTTGGAATGATGTAAATGTTATTGGAATCTATGGGGCAATTGGTCTTATATTATCATTTATCTTTTATCCTTATGCAAACCATTTAGGATTGCGCGATCAAACACTGAAAAGTTTAGGGTTTAGAGTAAATCGTGCCCGTTTAATTTTATCAATTATTGCTGTTTTACTTGCTTCTATTGCAACAGCAATTGCTGGTATGTTTACATTTGTCGGATTATTAATTCCTCATATCGGAAGATCTTTAGTGGGTACTGATCATAAAGTATTAATACCTTTTTCAGCATTAGCAGGTGCTTTACTCATTTTAATAGCTGATACTTTAGGTCGTATCATTTTAGCGCCTATGGAAATACCAGCATCAATAATTATGGCTATAATTGGTGGACCATTCCTCATATTCTTACTTAGAAAGAGTGATCGAATTTATGGAAATTAAAGATATATCATTTGCCTATGAAGATAATATTGTGCGATTAAATCATGTAAGTGGAAAAATTAATAAAGGCTAGATAACTACGATAATTGGTCCTAATGGATGTGGAAAATCAACACTTATGAGTGTTTTAACTAACAACAATTCACCTAAGGAAGGTAAAATAATTCTTGATGGTAAAATATTAAATTCATACAAACCAAAAGAACTAGCAAAAACCTTAAGTGTAGTTTATCAAAAAAATAGCGCACCATCTGATATGACTGTAGAAAAATTAGTCTATTATGGCCGTTTACCACACCGCAATACATTTTCACTTCAATCTGAGGATGATGAAAAATTAGTAAATTGGGCCTTAGAACGAACAGGTCTTTATGACCGAAGACATATGACAATTGATAGTCTTTCTGGCGGGCAACAGCAACGCGTATGGATTGCTATGGCACTTGCTCAAAATACACCTTTTTTATTTTTAGATGAACCAACTTCCAATTTAGATATTTATTATCAATATGAAGTGTTAGAATTAGTAAAACAATTAAGCGAAGATCATGGCTTAACGATTGTGATGGTTTTACATGATATCAATCAAGCGATTCAATATAGTGATTCTATTATTGCTATGAAACAAGGTTCTATCATTGCCCATGGTCGACCTAATGAAATCATGACTGAACAATTAATTCATGATGTTTATGGTGTTCGTGTTAAATTAAAAGAAGACGAATTAATTGGCAAATACATCATTCCTATAGGCATTTAAAGGAAAAGAAGGTGAATGTAATGCAAAAAAAAACAAACCAACCTAAAAATAAAATCGTATCACGGATTGTTACAGTTGTTGCACTGTCTGTCTTTCTATATGCTGCATATGGATTAACAGATGTTTTAATTGATTATTATAAAAATAGACAAATGATTGCTAATGTTCAAGAGATGTATTATGAGACTGAAGCAGAAGAAGATCGAAAACCTAATGAAATCCGCTCTGGTTTCGATGAATTACTTAAGCATAATAATAATGTAGTGGGTTGGATTACAATAGATGGTACACAAATTGATTATCCTATCTTACAATCGAATAATAACATTGATTATTTAACAAAAGATTATAATAATCGAGAAACGCGTGCGGGTAGTATCTTTTTAGATTTTCGAAATGAAATAACGACTGAGAATAAAAACACTGTTGTCTATGGTCATCGGATGAAAGATGGTTCGATGTTTCAACATTTGACTAAATTTTTAAATGAAGATTTTTTAAAAAATCATCAAACATTTGAATATGATACATTGTACGATAGTTATGAAGCTGAAATATTTTCAGTCTATAATACATTAACAGATTTTAATTATATTCAAACTGACTTTGCAGATGAAACAAAATTTGCTGATTTATTAGATAACATGAAAAGTAAATCAAAATATCAAACAACTGTTGATGTAAATTATGATGATGATATTATTACATTATCTACATGTGATTATGTACTGGATGAAAATGAAGGAAGATTAGTTGTTCATGCGAAATTAACAAAAAAATAATCTTATAAATTTTAGTCTATTATATAAATGCTATAATAGACTTTTTTTAGATTTTATGTATGTTATAATAAACGAGTAAATATTTTTAAAGGAGATATAATTATGATAGGCGAACAAGGGTATCTTAATTTAAGTCAGTCAATACTCAATGAAGGAAACGTAAAAAATGATCGAACAAATACAGGCACATACTCTAAATTTGGAAGTCAAATCCGTTTTAATTTAAGTGAAGGATTTCCATTACTAACTACAAAAAGAGTACCATTTCGCTTAGTTGCTTCAGAACTTTTATGGTTTTTAAGAGGCGATACAAACATTCGGTTTTTATTAGAGCATAATAATCATATCTGGAATGAATGGGCTTTTAAAAAATGGGTAGAAAGCTCTGATTATAAAGGCCCTAATATGGATGATTTTGGAAATAGATCACAAAGAGATAAAG
>CALZEK010000124.1 GCA_945639745.1 uncultured Bacillaceae bacterium | reverse complement strand
GGACAGACTTAAGTGAACAAAGTGTCACACAACAACTTTATTCAACGGTATATGAAATTCGAAAAACGATTGAAAAATATAATATTCCGGTTGAAATCGTCAATTCTGGTGATAAATATATGATGAAATCTGAATCACTATGGGTTGATTATCAAATGTTTGAAAAACAGTTAAAAGAAATTGAACAGGTCACCGAAGAGAATTACGAACGTTTAATGACGATATTAAATATGTATACCGGTCACCTCTTAGAAATTGAAGAATATTCATGGACATTGAATAAGCGTGAAGAACTCCGTTTCTTATGGCTCATTTATATGGAAAAATTACGTGATTACTATATTGAAGGTGATAATATAAACGAAGCGATCATTTTAAATTTAAAAATGCGCGAATTGTTACCTCATAACAAAATGGTTGAAAATAATTTAAATAAACTTTATGAACGAATTGGTGAACCAAGTCTTTAACTTAAACACTCTACCCAGAACTATACGGGTAGAGTTTTTTCATGTAAACTAGGCATATAAAATATACAAAAGAGGTGTCTTATATGAAAGCAGTGATTGTTGATGATGAACTGCTTGCTGTGCAGTATTTAACTAAAGTATTAGCTGATATTGGTAAAACAGAACTCATCTCTTGCTATACATCATCCCTTGTAGCAAGAGATGAGATTGTGAGTCTTCAACCTGATCTTGTCTTTTTAGATATAGAAATGCCCAAAATGAATGGGTTAGAACTCGCCAGTTTCCTTCGCACGGAATTACCGCATGTAAAAATAATCTTTATTACGTCATATGAAGAGTATGCCCTAGAAGCGATTGAAATTGGTAATATCGATTATATTCTTAAACCATTTGAACCTGCCTTACTAGAGGAGAAATTAAATAAATTATCAGATACGATCAAAGAAGTATCTGATCCCGGCATTTCAATGATTTGTTTATTTGGCAAGCTTAATTTTGTATATTGTAAAGACAGCAATGAACTGATTGAAATCAGTGCTGGTAAATGGCGTACAAAAATCGCCCGTGAATTGTTTACTTATATGTTGAATAGCCGTGGTAAATTTATTAGAAAAGACCTTTTAGTTGATATGTTTTGGCCGAGCTTATCAATAAAAGAAGGCTATAATAATCTCTATGCCACGATCCATCATATTAGAAATTATTTAAAAGCGATTCATTTTCCAATTATTATTGAAAATGAAGACGATTCTTATCGCTTACATTTAAATGGTGTGCGGATTGATGTTGACTATTGGCTTGCAAACATTGATGGAAACTTAGATCCAACCGATCCGCGCTTCCAAAGTATAGTTAAACTATATGGCAATCATTATTTAGAAGAAGAAGATTACTTGTGGGCTGAATACAATAAACAAACATACCGTTTAAAATGGTTAGAATTTATGCGTGATATGATTGCTGATTTAATTGAGCGAAAGGAATATACATTAGCCATGCTTAATGCCCTGCAATATCAACATATTGAACCTTATATGGAAGATGGGTATTTTACACTGATGAAATTATATGCAAAAACGCGTGATTATAAATCAGTGAGTAAGCAATATGAATGGTTAATTGATATGACAAAAGAAGAATATAATTCATTACCTGAACCAGAGATTACCAAGTGGTATGAAGAGTGGAAAAAATCTAGCAAGTAAGGGGCTTAGCAGATGAAAAATCTCCGGATTAGTTTATTACTGGTTGCTTTTGCGCTTATCCTTTCTTTTACCCATGTTATTTGGATTTACACAACAGGTCCCGTTGCCCATGAAGATGCTAAAGCAGGTGTGCTTACGTTAGATGAAGCTTTAATTAAAGAAAATAAAATGATTGATTTAAATGGTGAATGGGCTTTTTATCCAAATGAATTACTCACACCCCAAGAAGTCGCTGAACGCGAGCCCAAAGCGATGATTGATGTACCTGAAAGTTGGCAGGTCAATCAAACCAATCAGGAAGCGGCACGTGGATTTGGCACCTATCATTTACGCATTCCTGCCAAAGCGCTTGAGGGTGAAATATTAGGATTACGCGTCAATAAAATTAACCTCGCTTATAATTTATATGTGAATGGTGATTTGATCCAGCAATTAGGCAAAGTGAGTCGTTTAGAAAGTGATGCGGTTGCTGAACGACGTCCAATCGAAGTTAACTTTGCATCAACTGAACCAACGATTGATTTAGTCATTCAAGTGTCTAATTATACATATGACACAGTGGGCGGAATAGTGAATTCGCTTTTATTTGGAACGGATGAGGCGATCCAGCATTATTTCTTTTATAATAAATTATTTCAAATTATGCTCGGTTTGATCCTCCTTATGTATGCGATATATTCACTTCTTGCGGGCATGATTGGAATTGCTCACAAACAATCATACTTTTTTAGTTTAATATTAATCTTTATGCTGATATCGATTCTTGTTGATGATGATTATTTAATTCTAAATATTATTGACCTTTCTTATGAAGGATTAACCCGGCTTTCAGATTTTATTTATAGTGGTATGACTTGGTTAGTGATGCTGTTAATTGTAAATCATTTGACGATAAAAGATAATGCGCGTCTGCTAATTCGCACGTGTTTATCAATCCTTGGGTTCATTTTATTATTACAAGTGTTTTTACCTGTTAATTTTATTCGTGATTATCTTATTTTATACGCCATACCATGGGTGATAACTTCAGGACTTATTTTATATCAGCTAATGAAACAAGCCAAATACACAAAAAGAATTAATGCGATATTAATAGCTATTTCATTGATTAGTATTATAACGTCAAGTTTCTGGGGTGGGATGAAGAATGCTTTTGCTTTAAATATTCTTTATTATCCATTTGATATTTTAATTGCAGCAAGTGTTTATGGTGCTTATTTAACTTACCGTGTTTGGGATGTGTATCAACAAAATGAGCAGATGGAAAATGCCTTACTACAAGCACAAATCCAACCGCATTTTATTTTTAATACATTAAATAGTATTATTTCACTGAGTTATATTGACCAAGAACGAATGGTTAAACTCATCCGTAATTTCTCGACCTACTTACGCTTTAGTTTTAAAGAAATTAAATTAAACAAATTAGTCACTTTAGGTGAGGAATTAGAGATTGTTAAAGCCTATATTAAAATTCAACAAGAGCGTTTTAGCAATCAGATTCGGCTAGAGTGGGATGTTGATCATTCGGTTGATCATGTGATGATCCCTCCACTCACCATTCAACCACTGGTGGAAAATGTGATAACACATGGTATCTTACATGACTATGAACCCGGACTCTTACAGGTGATTGTTAGAAAAGAAGCGGATGCTGTCTATGTCGAAGTGAGTGATGATGGCCCGGGTGTCACTCAAGCACACGCATTACTAAATCAGCATGAAGATGCTAAAGCTGGCATCGGGCTTAGAAATACCCATGAACGCTTGAAACAAAATTTTCAAAGGGGTCTAACGATTGAAAGCAAACCAGGAGAAGGTTTTACTGTTTGGTTTAAGCTAGCTGATAAAGAATCATAAAAAACCTGTCTTTACTTAAATTTAAGTAAAGACAGGTTTTTTGGAATATATTTTTCGTCAAAATTAATAGAAACGTTTAAAGCTGTGGAAATGTTTTGACCAATATGAGTTGTTTAGACTTGTGACAGTTACACCTTGAGATGAGCTTGCATGGATAAATTTATTATTCCCAGCATAAATACCCATGTGTGAAATACCCGCACGATATGTACCGGCGAAGAAGACTAAGTCGCCTTCTTTTAATTGTGATTTATTAATTGTATAAGAGCGGTTAAAGTAACCTGTTGTTGATGTACGAGTTATATTTTTACCAGCATCATTGTAAGCCCAGTGAATAAAACCTGAACAATCAAAGCCACTTCTCGTCGTACCGCCCCACTTATATTTCGTTCCGATGACAGTTTGGGCAGAATTAATGATATCACTTGCAAGTGATGTCTTAGGCTTACTCACTGTGTTGGTTGTTTTCTTTTTTGTTGTCGTTTTCTTAGCTTTTGGCTTTGATACTGTTGTTTTCTTTAATTTTAAGACTTGATTCGGATAAATAATATTATTTCGTAAGTTGTTCCATTTCTTTAAATCTGCAACGCTTACGTTATTGTTATGTGAGATGCGCCATAATGTTTCACCTGCAGATACTTTATGTGTTGCTGCAGATGCTTCACCAACCGCAAAAAATGTTGCCATCGCAATGACTAAAGAAGCGACTGAAATAGCTAGTTTCTTCATAAACATTGAATAAATTCCCCCTCAGATTTTTTCGCTATTAAAGCGATTACAAAACATGATTAGTAATATATCATCAATAATTGACAAATACTATAGCATCTTCATATTGTAAATAAACTGAAATATACTTGTAATATATAGAGGGTGAAATGTTAAATAAAAAATAATTGTGGCAAAAGTATGTAAAAAAACGTCAATAATTGGTATAAAAACCCAAAAAAACATAGTTTAATTACTTACAATATGATATATTAGACTTAATAATGTAATTTTCAGTAAAATCAATAATAAAAGCTTTATAGGAGGTACTTATGACTTTTTCGATGGTTATTACAGCATGGATTATTGGTGCAATTACTGGTTTAATCAAAGGTGTTATTTTTAACCCTAAAAAACTTATTGATCTTTCATTTAATATTTTTGGCGGCATTATTGGTGCTGGTCTCGGATTCCATACACTAGGTGTGTTCGGTCCGACTGTTTTTGACATTCGTATTATTCCAACAATACTAACAGCATTGCTGCTTAGTATCATGTTAACTTATGTTCTCAATGCAATTAGAACAGAAGTTACCCATGATGGAAAGCCCATATAAACATAAAAACTCTCAATTTCTACAAAAAGTTATTGAGAGTTTTTGTATAGAAAAGACTAAAAACGTAAAGACTACGAAATAGAAAACAATCCGATTATTATCTACAAATATACAAAAACAAACAAATTATC
>CALZEK010000123.1 GCA_945639745.1 uncultured Bacillaceae bacterium | reverse complement strand
TTATCGTTTGTTTTCGGCCATGACAGTTTGCCTTTGATTATTTTAAGACCTCCAAATACACGTTTACCTGTTAAAGTTGTTTTATTTGGCAATTCAATGGGTGTTTCTAATGATGTTACATTTTCAGACTTTTTAAATTGAGCTTCTAAATTAGAATATTGATCAATATCAGTTAAGATTTTTTTTGTTAAACGAGTAGGTGAGCTACTACCAGAAACAAGATAATTTTTTTCATCTGAAACATCATATCCCATCCACATTGAAGTTATATATTCAGGTGTGTAACCAACAAACCAAGCATCTTTATAATGACCATCAGCTTGAGGGTTTTGTGTTGAACCTGTCTTTCCTGCCAATGCTTTTGGATAATAACCACTTGAAGCTGTTCCACGTTTAACTGCTGTTTGTAACATTTCTGTTATAGCCCATGCAACTTGCTCAGAAAAAACTTCAACAGGTTTTTGATTGATTTCAAATATTAAATCATTTTTACGATTATATAATTTTTCTACTGTATAGGATTCAACATATTCTCCTTTTGCTGCAAAAGTACGATAACCTTCTGCTAAATTAATTGGAGTGAAGCCTTTTGTTAATCCACCTAAAGCTAAGGCTAAATTAAGATCTTCTTCTTTAATATCCATATTCATTTTCTTTAAATATGATTTTGACGTTTTTAAGCCAATTTCATTTAATAACCAAACTGGAGCTACATTCTTAGATTTTACAATTGCTTCATATAAAGAGACACTACCCTCATATTGATTGTCATGATTTTTGGGCGAATAATCTTTTCCTATTGTTATATTCTCATCTGGTAACATTGTATAAGGGTTATATTTTTCATCCATTAGAGCAGGTCCATACACCGCGAGGGGCTTCATCGCAGAACCAGGCTGTCTTTTTTCATTCACTCTATTTAAATCACTAATTTCAAATTGACGACCACCTAAAGCAGCGACAATACCACCTGTTTTTTGATCCATCATAACAAAAGCGCCTTCGACTCCTTCTGTATTTCCTGGGAAATATTCATCTTCTTTGAAATTATTATAAGCCGTTTCTTGAAAGCGTGTTTTCAGTGGTGTGATTATCTTATAACCACCTTTTTTTAATTCATCCATCGAGAGACCATGTTTATTTTGCACTTCTTTTAATGTTAAATCTACATATGATTGCTCTGCTTGATTTGTTTTCTTTTCTGCTAGATTTAAATTGATATTTGTTTCTTGTGCTGCTTTCATTTCATTTTCAGTTATACTTCCACTGTCATGCATAACTGACAACACTAAATCCCTTCTTTTTTTAGCTTTTTCAGGATGATCAATTGGTGAAAAACCATTTGGCGCATTAACTATTCCTGCAAGTAAAGCACTTTCAGATAGTTTTAATTCTGAAGCAGGCTTTTGAAAAAACTCTTCTGAAATAGCTTCAATACCATATTTTCCTCTACCAAAATAAATCACATTAATATACTTTTCTAATATTTCATCTTTGGTAAATTCTCGCTCTAAATATAAGGCAACCATCACTTCTTTAGTTTTTCTTAACCATGTTTTATCATTGGTTAAAAACATATTCTTAGCTAATTGCTGAGTAATTGTACTTGCACCTTCTACTTTACTTCGTGCAAGAATATCTTTATAAACCGCTCTTAATATTGCTCGAAAATCTACTCCTGTGTGTTCATAGAATCGTTTATCTTCAATTGCAATAAATGCATTTTTTAAATCTTCAGGCATTTCTTCTAAACTGATTGGCTTTCGATATTCTTCGTATAATTCCCAAACAACTTCACCATCTATTGTTTCAATTGTTGTTGGGTTAGATAAAATTAAATCTTCTTCATCAACAATTAATTTTCCTCCATACAAAATAGCAGTATAGGTAGTAAGAGCTAATAAAAATGTAAGTCCTATTGCTATTGCCAAAGACTTTATTTTAAATTGATTAGATTTGACGTGTCGATCAGAACGCCATCTTCTCTCTTCATTATTATTAGAATTTTCGTTTGTATTAGAATCTTCATTATTATTATTTTTATTTATTTTTCTCACCTCTGATCATGCATAGCATAATTATCATTGCTTTATTTGATTAACTCTTTTGTCTCATCAGCTTTTAGTTTATACTAGAGATAAATATATAAAGGGGTGATTAATAATGTATGCACATATGACTACTGGGACTTTAAACTTTCTCCAAACGCTTATTAGTAAAGAAGCTGATCTAACATATTTATTTATGCAACAAGGACTTAATACTACTGCTTATTACGAGTCTCAAAATAAAAAATCACTTTTTTCAACAGGTCGAACATATGATATTCTATTTCAAACAGGTCATTTAATTGATAAAGGTTATGTAACATTGGATAATATTCCAGTAACTGAAGACAGCATTAAGAATTTTGAAATGCAGTTTAAAGATAACAATTTACCTGCTTTTTCAATGCCAGGATTCATAGCTTATCGTTTACTAAAACCGCTTAAAGGTAACATGTACACTATATTATACCTCTGGGAAAGTAAAAGATATTATAAATACTGGAAAGAGTCTGATGAATATAAAGCTTTCTTAAAAAAAACAGAAACACGTTTACCCGCTTACTTTGCAAATCGCCCGTTTACTCAAACTTATACAATTATTGAAGATGAAGACAAATAAACAAAACACAAGTTACAAGTTTTAGGCACCCTAACTCTTGTCATACTTGTGTTTTTTTCATTACTTTACATTCTCTTCAAAAAACTTACGATATTTCTCTTCTTCTGCCGCTCCTTCAAATCTTGCAACTTCTACACCTTTTTCATAATGAATAATTGTCGGTGTTCCTCTTATTTCATAATCTTCCATTTTATCAAATTCTAATAAATTCATTTTTTTCATATCGATATCTAATTCATCTACTAATGGAACAACTACAGGAGTTGCATTGATACAATGAATACATGTTGGACTAAAGTAATATACTGTTAGATCTTCTTTTTTAGCTAGTTTACGATCTAATTGATCTGGTAAAATAATATTTTGATATAAGGGATCATCTAATTGATCAATTGTTTCTTGATGAAGTTTCATATCTCCATATGGATTATCATCAGTTGCTACCTTTTTATCATTTTTCACATTATTTATAACGATTAACCCTACAAACAAAACTACAATGACACCAATAATTATAATCATTTTATTTCTCATTTACTAAAATCCTCCTAATTAAAATTATCATGATTTTTATTTAATTGAATAAACATATCATTTAATTCATCGCTTATATAACAAAATGCTTAATATTAATATAATTGCAAAGGCAATCCCTGCTAAAAATGGAATAGTTATAAAATTAAAGTAATTCACATATTGCAAATTACAAGGAACTTCTCCACACATTCCACCTGCATTTTGTAAAAACGGAACTTTTTGTAGACCATAATGATAAATTGAAACTAAAATACCTATCCCACTTAACCAAACAGCAGGTATAGCAATGCTTTTATTTTGTTTAATCAATGCTAGACCAATAATAATAACTTGAGGATACATAAGTATTCTTTGTATCCAACATAGTTCACATGGTATATAGCCCATTATTTCTGAATAAAATAAACTTCCTAATGTTGCTAGTAAACTTTGAGTCCACATTAATAATAAGATTGTCTCTTGTTTTTTGGATAGTCGCATTTCATCACCTTGGTTGATTATAACATTTTTATTTTATTTTCCTATCCAATAATTATATTTTACTTAAATTTTACATAAAAAAGCACATTTTAGATAAAACACCTTAATGATTTAGTCTAAGGTACTTCCTTAAATGTGCTTAATATAACTATTGCATAACTGGTCGATTTTTTAGTGCTTGAGCTACTATTTCTTTTTCAGTTTCGTTTACTTCAATTAATGGAAGACGAAGGCCGCCAACATTAACACCAATCATATTTAATCCAGCTTTTAATGCTGTTGGATTAGGTGCAATAAACATCGCTTTAAAGAATGGTAATAATTCTTGGTGTAATTGACTTGCTTTAGCTATTTCGCCAGCTTTAAATGCATTAATCATCTCTTGCATTTCTTTTCCAACAATATGTCCAGCTACAGTTACAATTCCTGCGCCTCCAATTGACATAATCGGTAATGTAAGTGAATCATCACCACTATACAAAATAAAATCATCTGGTGTTTCACGAATAATATGCGCCATTTGTTCTAAATCAGCACTTGCTTCTTTAATATATTTTATATTATTGATTCTTGCTAAACGAATTGTTGTTTCTGCTTCTAAATTACAACCACTTCTTCCAGGGATATTATAAAGCATAACAGGCAATGTAGTTGCTGCTGCAACCGCCTTAAAATGTTCATACAATCCGGCTTGAGACGGCTTATTATAATAAGGTATGACAAGCATAATTCCATCGACACCTAAAGCTGCTGCTTTTTTTGTTAAATTAATTGATGATTTGGTATGATTACAACCCGTTCCCGCAATCACAGGTATGCGACCATTAACATGATTTACAACATGTTCAAATAAAGTTAGTTTTTCATCTTCAGATAATGTTGGACTCTCACCAGTTGTTCCTGCAACTACGACTGCATCTGTACCGTTATCAATTAAATAATCTAATAATTGACTTGTTTTTTCATAGTCTATATTCTCTTCTTGATCAAATGGGGTTACCATTGCTGTAATTACTTGCCCTAATTCCATTCTCTCCACACCCTTTAATGATATTTATAGCATCAAGGCTATTTCGAACTTATACGAAAAAATGCAACAACGAGAGCTCGTTGTTGCATAGAAATTATCATAAAAGATAATGTTTCTTTGCGTAAGATAGCCCTCCATATAGTTTCCTATATGACAGTCATATATCTCTTAAATATATAACCAACTTTAAATGTGTGATCATTTAAAACTTCGGCAAATACTCCTTTTAATAATTGTCATCAGAAATCACATTCCTCTTATCATTTACTGATAGTCTTTGCGCCTCCGTACTCACCTAAAGTGAATTTAGAATACTATTTAGTTAACTT
>CALZEK010000122.1 GCA_945639745.1 uncultured Bacillaceae bacterium | reverse complement strand
AATCTGCTCAAGCAAATTCAAACAGACTCTATTCTAGTTAACTATGACTTGTTTGAAGATAAATTAAACCGTATCCCTAATCGAGAAGATTTTAAACAGTTATATGCCTATGTGTTGAAAGCTAAATCAGTCGATATGAAACAAAATATTAATTTAATAAGTAAACAATTTAATTGGACAAGAGATCAAATTATTTTTATGGTATTAGTATTTATTGAACTGGAATTTTTATTTTCAGATAACAGTATTTTAACAATCAATCCTGAATCTAAAAAGAAAGATCTCAAAGAGGCTAAACATTATCAAAAAGAACTTAAAAAAGATCACATTGAGTCAGTGATGTATTATTCGGGTTTAGAAGACCTAACAGATTATTTATTCAAAAATATAAAAAGTGGTATACAAGACACTCTGGAGGAAACGGTAAATGAATTTTAAAGATCATATAAAAATTGTTCAAAATTGGCCTAAGGAAGGTGTGGAATTTAAAGACATAACACCCCTAATGGCAAATGGCCAAGCATATAAAGCAGCAATAGATGAAATCATTGAATACGCAAAAGATAAAGAAGCAGATATTATAGTAGGGCCAGAAGCACGTGGTTTTATTATTGGCTGTCCAGTTGCCTATGCGCTTGAAACAGGTTTTGCTCCGGTAAGAAAACCAAATAAGTTACCACGTGAAGTAATTGAAGTAGACTATGGTCTAGAATACGGAAATAATACACTTACTATACATAAAGATGCTGTTAAGCCTGGACAAAAAGTCTTGATTACCGATGACTTACTAGCTACGGGAGGTACAATTGAAGCAACAATTCAGCTTGTAGAAAAGCTAGGTGGTATAGTAGTCGGTTGTGCATTTTTAATTGAACTTGGTTATTTAAATGGCATTGAAAAACTTGAAGGTTACGATGTTTTATCATTAATGAAATATGAATAAATAAGAAGAGGAGTCTGACAAATCATGCGTCAGACTTCTTGTTTTAACTAATTGTTTTATTATAATTATAATAGGAATTTTATGATAATATAAACAAATGAATTGGACGGGGTGATTAAATGTCAAAAGATAAAAACTTAACGATTAATGATGTGGTCGATAAGGCGAGTACTTATTTATCCGATGATAAGTTAGAATTTATTATTCGCGCATATGAATTTGCTGAAAATGCGCATAAAGATCAATTTAGAAAGTCAGGCGAACCATATATAGTTCATCCTATCCAAGTTGCTGGAATCTTAACAGACTTTAAAATGGACCATGAAACTATTGCAGGTGGTTTTTTACATGATGTTGTTGAAGATACAGATGTTACTTTAGATGATTTAGAAAAAGAATTTAATGCAGAAGTCGCTATGCTTGTTGACGGTGTCACAAAATTAGGTAAATTTAAATTTAAATCTAAAGAAGCACTTCAAGCAGAGAATCATAGAAAAATGTTTGTTGCTATGGCAAAAGACATTCGAGTGATTTTAATTAAATTAGCTGATAGATTGCATAACATGCGTACTTTAAAACATTTGCGACCTGATAAACAACGTCGTATTTCAAATGAAACACTAGAAATTTTTGCACCTCTTGCACACCGTTTAGGGATGTCAACGATTAAATGGGAATTAGAAGACACAGCATTTAGATATATGAACCCACAACAATATTATCGTATTGTGCAATTAATGGATCAAAAAAGAGATCAACGAGAAAGTTATATTAAAGAAGTCATGGTAGAAATAGAAGATCAATTAAAACAAGTTAAAGTCGACGCAATCATATCTGGAAGACCAAAACATATTTATAGTACTTACCGTAAAATGAAAAATCAAAATATTGAATTCACAGAAATATATGATTTATTAGCTGTACGTGTCATTGTAAATAGTATTAAAGATTGTTACGCGGTGCTAGGAATTATTCATACATGTTGGAAACCGATGCCAGGA
Organism: uncultured Bacillaceae bacterium; assembly: GCA_945639745.1. GTDB lineage: Bacteria > Bacillota > Bacilli > Bacillales > Amphibacillaceae > Pseudogracilibacillus. Next base: position 3,163 of record CALZEK010000122.1, on the reverse strand, counting down.
CGCTTTAAAGACTATATAGCAATGCCGAAACCTAATTTATATCAATCGCTCCATACAACAGTTATTGGACCAAAAGGTGATCCTTTAGAAGTTCAAATTAGAACAAAAGAAATGCATGAAATTGCTGAACACGGAATCGCAGCTCACTGGGCTTATAAAGAAGATAAGCCAGTTAAACAAGATGCTGCAGCAATTGGACAAAGATTACCATGGTTTAGAGAAATACTAGAACGTCAAACAGAAGATCAAGATGCGGAAGAATTTGTAGAGTCATTAAAAATTGATCTTTTTTCAGACATGGTTTATGTGTTTACGCCTAAAGGAGAAGTGATTGAACTTCCATCAGGATCAATTCCACTTGATTTCGCATATCGAATTCATACAGAAATAGGAAATAAAACAGTAGGAGCACGTGTAAATGGAAAAATGGAACCACTCGATTACAAATTAGTAAACGGTGATATTGTTGAGGTTATTACTTCAAAACACTCATACGGCCCCTCACAAGATTGGTTGAAAATAACACAATCTTCTCAAGCTAGAAGCAAAATTAAGCAGTTTTTTAAACATCAAAGACGTGAAGAGAATGTTGAAAAAGGTAAAGCTGAGATAGAAAAGGGCATTAAAGCACTTAAATTAGTACCAAAAGAAATACTTACGGAAGAAAATATAAAGCGCGTATGTGAAAAGTTTAATTTTAAATCTTTAGAAGACTTATATGCAGCAGTGGGTTATCAGGGCATTACCGCATCACTAATTGTTACCCGATTAACAGATAAAATCAGAAAACAGCAAGAACAAGAAGAGCAATTAGAACAATTAACAGAAAAATCAACATCTGACGCTAAAGTGATACCAAAACAGACGAAAGGGACTTCTGGTGTCGAAGTTGAAGGAATTGATAATGTATTAGTACGTTTATCACGCTGTTGTAATCCAGTTCCAGGAGATGATATAACGGGTTATATCACTAAAGGAAGGGGTGTCTCTGTCCATCGTACAGATTGTCCTAATGTCCAAACAGAAGAAGCAAAAGAACGTTATATAGAAGTGAAATGGTTAGATGGTTATGAACAACAAAAAGAATATTACTTAGATTTAGAAATATCTGGTTATGATCGTCATGGTATTATGAATGATGTATTACAATCTGTTAATGAAATAAACACCCAAATTGCAGAAGTTAGTGGTAGAGCAGATAAAAATAAAATTGCTCATATTCATATTACTGTACTTATAAAAAACAAAGCTCACTTACGCGAAGTGATTAGTAAAATTAAACAAGTAAAAGATATTTACGCAGTTACGCGAACAATTCATTAAAAGAACAGGAGTGTTATTAGTGAAATTAGTCATTCAAAGATCTAAAGAAGCTCATGTTAAAGTGGCTGATGAAATAACTGGACAAATTAATTCAGGTCTTGTTGTTTTGGTAGGAATTACCCATGATGATACTGAGGCAGATTTAGATGTTTTGATTCAAAAAATGATCAATTTAAGAATTTTTCCCGATGAGTCTAATAAATTAAATTTATCACTTGTCGATACAAAAGGAAGCATTCTTTCAATTTCACAATTCACATTATATGCGGATGTGAAAAAAGGTAGAAGACCCAATTTTACTCAAGCAGCAAAACCAGAAAAAGCAAATGAGTTATATGAATTATTTAATGAGAAATTGCGCCAAGAAAATATTCATGTTGAAACAGGTGAGTTTGGAGCAATGATGGACGTCAGCTTAGTTAATGATGGTCCGGTAACAATTACACTTGAATCAGTTGCAGGTAAAATAATCTAAAGTGATTAGACTTGACAATCAAGCTGTAAAAACATAAGATTATAGGTAATATTATGTTTAAATCTAAGGACGGAAAAGTAGTTAGCACCTTAAGTAAACAGGGAGAAGTGACTCGATTGAAAACACTTTATACTTGAGGCTAATGAAAGACATTCACAGAAGAGCTATATTGAAACTAAGTAAATATAGACGTAAACAGGCGTTAACTGTAAAGCTGATGCTAAATGAGCATTAACTAGGGTGGTACCACGGGTAAATCTCGTCCCTTTTTTCATATTATATGAAAAAAGGGACTTTTTTAATTTTATTAGGAGGTTTTATTAATGAAAATAAACGCGCCAAGAGGTACAGTTGACTTATTACCAGATGACACAAAAAAATGGCAATATATCGAAAGTGAACTGCGTAATCTATGTCATGCATACAATTATAATGAAATTAGAACACCATTATTTGAACATACAGAAGTATTCCAACGAAGTGTGGGCGATACAACAGATATTGTTCAAAAAGAAATGTACACATTTGATGATCGAGGAGGTCGAAGTTTAACCCTTCGTCCAGAAGGAACGGCTGGTGTTGTTCGTGCTTTTGTGCAAAACAAAATGCATGGCAATCCAATCCAACCAAACAAGCTTTTTTATTTTGCTCAAATGTTTAGATATGAAAGACCACAGCAAGGTAGAATGAGACAACTTAATCAATTTGGTGTGGAAGTTTTGGGCAGCGATGATCCAAGTGTAGATGCAGAGGTAATTGGGCTTGCGATGACTGCTTATAAAAAATTAGGATTAAAATCAATTCGCTTAGTTTTAAATAGTCTAGGCGATAAAGAAAGCAGAACAAGTCACCGCAATGCTTTAGTTGCTCACTTTACACCTGTTATTAATGAGCTATGTGATGATTGTAATCAACGTTTAGTAACTAATCCTTTAAGAATTTTAGATTGTAAAACAGATCATGACCATCCAGCAATGAATTCAGCACCATCTATTTTAGATCATCTTAATGAATATTCACAAGATTACTTTAATAAAGTAAAAGAATACTTAGATGCGATGAATATTGAATATGTGATTGATCCAACTCTTGTCAGAGGTTTAGATTATTACAATCACACTGCATTTGAAATCATGAGTGATCATGAAGGTTTTGGAGCGATTACAACGCTTTTAGGTGGTGGTCGTTACAATGGATTAACAAAGGAATTAGGTGGTCCAGATGTGCCTGGAATTGGATTTGGTATGGGATTAGAACGTTTAATTTTAGCACTTGAAACTGAAAAAGTAATATTGCCGATTGAAGATGAACTAGATGTTTTTTTCGTAACATTTGGTGATGAAATTAAATCTGAAGCGGTAAGTA
>CALZEK010000121.1 GCA_945639745.1 uncultured Bacillaceae bacterium | reverse complement strand
GAAGCTTTGTTTAATCAGGTTAGATCATGGATGCTTGATGCAGGTACATTAATAAAAGAAAGAATAGATGATCCGTTTGAAATAAAAACTAAGTCAACAGCAAATGATCTTGTTACAATCGTTGATCAAGAAGTTGAGATGTTTTTTGCAAAAAAAATCAAGAAATATTATCAAGACCACCTCTTGTTAAGTGAAGAAGGTTTTGGAGATGACTTAAAAAATTCAAAAGGAACAGTCTGGATTATTGATCCAATTGATGGAACAATGAATTTTGTAAATCAAAAAAGACATTTTGCTATATCAATAGGTATTTATCATGAAGGAATTGGAGAAATAGGTTTTATTTATGATGTAATGGCAAATAATTTATATAGTGCAATGCGTGATGGTGGAGCCTATAAAAATGATAAAAGATTACCATTGTTAGATGAAAATGCACAATTAAAAAATTCAATTATTTGTTTAAATCATCATTGGCTATGTGAAAATAGCTTAGTTAATGAAAAAGTTATGCAATCACTTGTTAAAAATGCTAGAGGAACAAGGACATATGGTTCTGCAGCTTTGGAATTTGCTCATGTTGCTGAAGGTATAATAGGAGCTTACTTAACATTATCTCTTGAACCGTGGGATATTGCGGCAGGTAGGATTATTGTTAATGAAGTTGGGGGTAAGACAACCGATATTGTTGGTAATCAGGTAGGTATGATGGAAAGAACTTCCATTATCACTGGTAATGCTAATATTCATCACGAAATTATTACGAATTATTTATTAAATGCAAAAAAAGAGTCTGTTTAAACAGACTCTTTTTTATGAATAGAGTTAATTTTGTTTTTTCTTTAAAGCAATTCCATATCCCATAGTTCCAAAACCTAGTAAAGTAAATAAAATTATTAGTAACGGACTACCTTGGGCAAAACCAACACCTACTAAAAAGAACATTAAAACAACAACTATCGCAAGTAATAATTTTGGAATATCTAAACGGTCCATTAAAATCCACCTCTCGTTCTATTGAAATTATAACATAACTCGTATTTATTACAATAATCGTAACTTTAATCAGATTAGTATATATACTTATATTAATCAATTGAAATATGTTAAGATGTATATTGGTATTATGTGTAATCCTACATAGAATAACTATAGTTTACCATATGAGTTAAAAATAAGGAGAAGATTTATGAATAAAAAAACATATGTTTATGGTTTAATTAGTTTTATTATATTGACTTTAATTTTTAATCCAATAATTGAAAAGGATTCTGTTTTGGCAGATGAATCTAATAACTTACAAATATTAAAAAATGATGTCTCGCAAGATGGTGTTATTAAAGAAGAGGTTGAAGATGTATATAACATGTCTAAAGCATATTTAAAGGAATATACAAAAAGTAGTTTGAAAGAGTTAGAAGTTGAGATTGTAAATGTAGTAAACGACCAATTAATTTTGTTAGCTATAAATGGAACAGATAAACCAATTAAAAATTTAAAATTTGATATGACAGTAGAACAATTGTTTGAAGATAAGCAAATTGAATCAAATCAAAGTACATCGGGTACTTTAGAAGCGGGTAAAATCTATCCAATCAAAGTTGATTTAACTGAAGAAGAATTGAAGAAATATGAAGAAAATGAACCCTTTACATCGACAGAATTAAGTAATATTAAAATTGAACATGTTAATCAAGCAAACTTTTGGAAATATTATGTATTAAACCTAATATTTAGTGTTATTGCTTATAAATTAGGGTTTGCAAGAGAGTTACCATTTAAAAAAGAGATATTTGTCTATATTATGTTGGCAGTAGGTGTATTCATTTTAACAATATTTAATTTATTAGGTTTACCAATAACAGAATCATTGATTATTACTTCACTTGTTTTAGCGATTTATCGTTATCGTTTACACTTAACAAGAAAAAAAGAAGCTAAAGAAACTCATTAAAAAACATCCTGATGATTAATCATCAGGATGTTTTTCCTTTAAGATACTTTTGTTTAATGATTTATTTTTATATAAATGAAAATCTCCTGTTGTATGACGCTCTTTTGTTTTTTTAGCAATTCTTTCATCACACGTAGAGCAAAGATACATTCGCATTCTACGATTACGGAGTTTTTTCGCTTCAATAGAATCATCTTTTAGTTGTTCAACTTGATCACAAATTACGCATTTAACATCCAATTTATTCACCTCAGTACAAAGTGTCTACACATATTGTAACATATTAATTACATTATTATACTGTAAATGGGTGTTGTATTAATAAAATTAATTGAAAGTAATCTTATTAATTCCGGTTATTGGATTATCTTTATTGGATCCATCACCAAAATATAAATGAACAGGTCCCTCTTCTTTAACAGGTTTTCCATCGACAGAAAAAAGAAAATAAGACGCTAGGAGTTCATCAAGCGAGATGTCAACAAGTCCATTTTGAGTCGTTAATGTGACATTTGTTGCGTTAGAATCAACTTCAGCATTGTTAATAAAGTCATTAATCGGCATCACATATGTATTTTTTAAAATTTGTTCTCTTTCGAATTTATTAATACTTTTATTTACTGGCGGCTTGCTTTTTTGTCGATAAACTTCCATATCAAAACGTTCAGCTGTTTTTCTTAATTCATCAACAGGCTCTTCTTTAGCTTTATTACTAAAAGCATCTTCAAATAGAATTTTTCGATCATCAAAAATCCAAACTGAAGCGTCTAATGTAATTGGAAATTTTACTTTTCCACTTAATTGAATAATCATATCTAATCCACCTCTTATTAGTTAATCTTATTCTAAGAATAACAGATAAACTTAGAATATTCACGAAATAGATGTTAAATTGGATTCATGTTAGTATAATGTAATAATTAAGTTAGAAAAGAGGAACATTTATGAAGCATAGAATTACTCAAATATCAGGACTTATTTTAGTTATTTTAATTATAGTAATTGTTTTAATGTATTGGTCAACTACTTTACTTTACGTAATTGGTATTAGTTTTCAGCTCTTAGCGGTAGTGATTTCTTTTAGATTATTATTTATTGATGAGAGAGGGACGAGTTCGAAAGTAGCTTGGATTTTAATTGCTTTTATTTTACCTATAATAGGTATTATTTTCTACTTTTTATTTGGTCGAAATCCACAAACACGAAAGTTTTCAGATGCACAGATTGAAGAGAGTCAAAAAATTATTAAGTCAACCCGATATAATCCTTTAATTAATTTAGCGGAAGCACCAAATTTAGCAATTAAACAAGCAAATTTAACAGATATAAATCCATTGAAAAATAATAAAGTGGAAATTTTAACTAATGGTGACATAACTTTTAAAGAAATAAAAAAACAATTAAACAAAGCGACTAATCATATTCATATGCAATATTATATCTTTAAAACAGATCTTATTTCTACTCAAATTCGAGACATCTTAATCAAGAAAGCAAAAGACGGTGTTGAAGTAAGGTTTATGTATGATGGGTTTGGTTCATATGGTTTAAGTGCAGAATTTTTAGCGCCGCTCAAAGAAGCAGGTGCAGAAGTGGCTGCATATGATCCTATTTATTCACCTTGGGTTGTTCGAACAGCAAACTTAAGAAATCATAGAAAAATGATTGTAATCGATGGCCAATTAGGATTCACTGGAGGGTTAAATGTAGGCGAGGAATATCGGTCGAATACGAATCAATTTAATTTTTGGCGAGATACACATATACAAATAGAAGGTCTTGCTGTAAAAGAATTACAAGAAGCATTTTTAAAAGATTGGGTCTATGTAAAAAACGAATGCGGATCAGCAAATGAATTTATTACGCCATTAGGGTTGGAAAAGTATTTTAATCCTGATCCACAAGGTGAGGATTGGGCTCAAGTTGTCTACGGAGGACCATATGACAAGGAGTTTTATATCAGAGATTCAATGTTAAATTTAATAGAAAATGCAAAAGAATCAGTATGGATTACATCACCCTATTTTATTCCAGATGAGGAATCATTAGGTGTAATTAGAAGAGTGGCAATGAATGGAATTGATGTGAAAATTATTATTCCTGGTAAGGGTGATCGAGGTATTTCATTCAATGGAAGTAATGCATATATAGAAACAATGATTGAAGCTGGTGCGAAAATATATGCATATGATAATACATCATTTATTCATGCCAAAATAATTATTGTCGATAGGAAGAAAGCTGCTGTAGGAACAGCTAATTTTGATGTTAGAAGTTTTAGATTAAATCATGAATTAATGGTTTTTTTATATGATAAATCAAAAGCTGTTAATCATCTAGTAACTGATTATGAGCAAGATTTAATAGATAGTACATTATTTACAATGAAAGACATGGAAAGAAAATCATTTACGCGTAAATTAAAAGAATCTTTATCTAGTTTATTATCACCACTCTTATAAGAGATAAAGTTGCAATTTATAAGTTATCACTGTAAAATTATAAGAAGTAACTATAGTAAATAGATTCAAAAGATACTGACTTATAGTCAAAATGGAGGGGTAGTATGGTGTCTCAAAGGAAACTCAATCAACGTAAAGAAGCATATGGATTACTTAAGAATGATGCTGAGAAGATTTTACGTTTAATAGAAGTTCAAATAGAAAATTTTATGATGCCGCAATGTCCATTATATGAAGAAGTACTTGATACACAAATGTTTGGTTTATCAAGAGAAATAGATTTTGCTATTCGTTTAGATTTAATTGACGAAACAGAAGGTAAAGAATTATTGGATAATTTAGAACGAAAATTAAATCTTTTGCATGAAACTGCGCAAAAATCTCTATAAAGAAAAGCTAAAACTTTGCTAAATATTAGCAAGGTTTTTTTGTTTAAAGTAAGAATATATAATTAATATATATGTTATACTAAATTGTGTCATTTATAATTTAATATAAAAGCACTTAGTTTGAGGTGGAAGGTATTGAAAAAGAAATTAAAAAATTATGACTTTATACTCATCATCACACCTATTTTATTGGCGGCGTTTGGGGTAGTTATGGTGTATAGTGCTAGTATGGTCTCTGCTGTAGCTGATGGCTTGGACAGTAAATATTATTTATACAAACAATTCCAATGGTTTATAATAAGTATGATAGGCTTTTTTATTTTTGCTTTAATT
>CALZEK010000120.1 GCA_945639745.1 uncultured Bacillaceae bacterium | reverse complement strand
TAATTTGTTTAGAGATATCTTGAAAAAACATGATATACTAAGTAAGGATATTTAAGAGTGTCTTCTTAAAACTATAAAATAGAAGCAAAGGTGATTAAGTGTAATGATTAATTTAAAAAACGTATATAAAACATATCCTAATGGCGTCGTTGCTTTAAATGGTATAGATATTCACATTGAACCAGGTGAATTTGTTTATGTAGTCGGACCGAGTGGAGCAGGTAAATCTACATTTATAAAATTAATTTATCGAGAAGAAGTCCCTACAAAAGGTGATGTTATTATTGATGGGATTGAAACAAATAAATTAAAAGCGAATAAAGTTCCATATTTAAGAAGAGATATTGGTGTTGTTTTCCAAGACTTTAAATTATTACCTCGCTTAACAGTATATGAAAATGTGGCATTCGCACTAGAAGTTATAGAAGAAACACCCGAGGTGATTCAAGAAAGAGTTAAAGAAGTGCTTGAACTTGTAGGTTTAGAGGATAAAGCAAAGTCATTCCCACAAGAATTATCGGGTGGAGAACAACAAAGGGTTTCAATTGCTAGAGCTATTGCAAGTAAACCTAAAATTGTTATTGCTGATGAACCAACAGGAAATTTAGATCCAGATACATCATGGGGAATTATGCGAACATTAGAAGAAATTAATGCAAGAGGAACAACAATTATAATGGCAACGCACAGTCAAGAAATTGTTAATACAATCAAAAAACGTGTAATAGCAATTGAAGATGGATTAATTGCCAGAGATGAAAAGCAAGGAGATTATGGCTATGAAATTTAATACCTTTAAACGACATTTACGAGAAGGATCAAAAAATATTATTCGTAACGGTTGGATGTCAGTTGCATCAATTGGTGCAGTAACTGTTACTTTAGTACTCGTTGGCACATTTGTAGCTTTGATGTTAAATATTAACGAAATGACAAAAAAAGTAGAAGAAGATGTTGAAATTAAAACATTAATTGAATCACAAGCAGATGAAGATGCGATTTCTGAAATAGGCGATAAAATCAAAGAAATAAAAGAAGTTGATTCGATAAGTTTCTCATCAAAAAATGACGAGTTAGAAAATTTAATTGAGAGTTTTGGAGATGAGGGTGAAGCTTGGGGATTATTTAAACAAGATAACCCATTGAATCATGCTTATGTTGTAAAAACAAAAGAACCACGTGATACAGAAGCTGTAGCATCGCAGATTGAAAAGTTTGATTATGTTCAAAAAGTTAATTATGGAAAAGATGTTGTTCCACAATTATTTAAATTTAACACATACGCAAGAAATATAGGACTTGCATTAATTGTTGGTTTAGTTTTAACGGCTATGTTTTTAATTTCAAATACAATTAAATTAACAATTATGGCACGCAGTGAAGAAATTGGTGTGATGAAATTAGTTGGAGCTACAAATGGATTTATTAGATGGCCTTTCTTTGTAGAAGGACTACTTTTAGGTGTACTTGGTTCAATCGTTCCAATCATTGTCATATCAACAAGTTATTATTATGTAGTTAGTAACTTTAGCGATAAAATCACATTAAGATTTGTAGAAATATTACCGTTCAATCCATTTGTATGGCAATTATCTGCTATTATCTTAATTGTCGGAGCACTCATTGGTATTTGGGGAAGTGTCATGAGTGTAAGGAAATTTTTAAAGGTTTAATTAAAAGGGGAATATACTAAAGTGAATAAAATCATTAAAATTATTATAGCAGCTGGACTCTCAATAAGTATTTTGGTTCCAACAGCAAATGTTTCAGCAAATTCTATTGAAGAATATGAAAAAGAAATAAAAAAAATCGAAAAAGAAAAGAACAAATTAAATAACCAAAGAAATGAAGTAAATAATAATAAAAAATCTGTAAATAATGAAAAAGGAAAAAATAAAGCAGAGCAAATGTCTGTAGAAGAACAAATGCAAGTTATTACAGAAGAAGTAAATGAAACCGAAAAAAAATTAAGTAAAAAAAATAAAGAAATTAAGCAAACAGATAAAGAAATTAAAGAACTTGAAGCAGAAATAAAACAATTAAATAAAGAAATTAAAGAGTTAAAAATAAGAATAAAAGAACGCGAAGACATGTTAACGAAAAGGTTAAAGTCAATTCAAGAAGCTGGTGGAGAAGTTCAATATTTAGAAGTTATCTTAGGAGCGAAGAGTTTTTCTGACTTGATTTCAAGATCAACAGCTGTTAATACAGTTATGGATTCAGATAAAGTCATTATGGAAGAACACGCAAAAGATAAAAAAGCATTAGAAACAAAAGAAAATCAAGTTCAAGAAAATAAGAAGTCTTTAGAGAAGAAAAGAAAAAATCAAGTTAAAGAAAAAGAGAAGTTAGCTGATTTAAAAAAAGAGTTAACGACTCAAAAGAAAAAACAAGCTAAGATTAAAGCTGAATTAGAAAAAAAATATGAAGATTTAGTGTTTGCTGAATTAACATTAGAAGAAGAAGAAGCTTTAATTGCGGGAGAAGCTTCGGCACTAGAACAAGCTAAGCAGGTAGCTAAAAATGAAAAAAATAGATTAGAAACTGCAGAACGAAAAAGAATTGCTGAAGAAAAAATAGCTAAGAAAAAAGCTGAGCGAGAAGCTGCTCAACGTCAAATAGCTAAACAAGAAGCAAAAGAAAATCAAGTTGAAAAACAGAAAACTTCAAGCCAAGTAGTTAACAAAAAATCAAAATCAACAAAAGAAATAAAGAAAAACACTAAGAATTCATCTAAGAGTGTGACAACAGTTTCTACAGAACCAGAAACTAAACCAAAACCAACTCAAAAATCATCAGGTGGAGGTAGTTTTATAAGACCAGCATCAGGTTCAGTTTCATCAGAGTTTAGCCCAAATCGTGTGCATCCCTTAACTGGAAAAGTAACAGCACATAAAGGGATTGATGTAAGAGCATCAACTGGTACACCAGTCTATGCTGCAGCTTCAGGTGTTATATCAAGTGCAGGTTATAATAATGGTGGTTATGGTAACCGTGTTATGATAACTCATCATATTGATGGGAAAACTTACACAACTCTATATGCTCATTTAAATAGTATTTCAGTGAAAAGTGGCCAAGTAAGCCGTGGTCAGAGAATTGGAACAGTAGGTTCAACAGGAGATTCATCAGGTCCTCACTTACACTTTGAAATTCATAGTGGTGGATTCGGAAATCCTGTCAACCCAAGAAACCATATTAGTTTTTAAATAAATTAAAAGCATCTTACTTTTATAAAAGTAAGATGTTTTTTTAATAAGAAGTAGATATTCTGTTAGTTATGGTAGTTTGTGGTAAAATAAGAAGAGATGATTTTATTATACGGGGTGAATACATGCAAATAACAAAAACAAATATCGTCTTACTATTCATTAGTGTTTTTATTATCGGTTTATTAGGAACTTATTTTGGAAGTAAAATAACAGAAACAGAAGTGTTAGAAACAAACCAAGGACAAATTAATACACAGTCAATAGATAATATTGAAAAAGTAGAACAAGCTTATAGTTTGATTGAACAGCATTATATTGAAGATGTTGAAGGTGATGAATTAATTGAAGGTGCTATTCAAGGAATGTTAAATACACTTGATGATCCTTATAGTACTTATATGAATGAACAGGCAACTGAAAACTTTAATGAACAAATAGAATCTTCATTTCAAGGTATTGGTACTGAAGTGAGTATGGTTGATGGAAAAGTGACAATCATTGCACCTATTAAAGACTCACCAGCAGAAAAAGCAGGCTTGAAACCGAACGATCAAATTATAAAAGTAGACGATGAAAAATTAGAAGGATTAGATTTAACAGAAGCAGTAGAAAAAATACGAGGTGAAGCAGGGTCGAAAGTAAAACTTTCAATCACGCGTGGCGAAAATAATTTTGAAGTTGAATTAACTCGCGATGATATTCCTGTAGAAACTGTTTATGCATCGACTAAGGATCTTAATGGTAAAAAAACAGGGATTATTGAAATAACAAGCTTTTCAGAAGATACCTCAACAGATTTTAAAAAGGAATTAACTAAATTTGAAGAAACTGAAATTGATGGTCTAATTATAGATGTGAGAGGAAATCCTGGTGGTTTATTAGATTCTGTAGAAGATATGTTAATGGAGTTCATCCCTAAAAATATACCTTATTTACAAATTGAAGACCCAGAAGGAGAAAAGGAACTTTTTTATTCTGAACTAGCTAATAAAAAAGAATATCCGATTTCTGTATTAATTGATGAGGGCAGTGCTTCAGCATCAGAAATACTTGCTGTAGCATTAAAAGAAGTGGGTTATAATGTTGTAGGAACAAATAGTTTTGGTAAAGGAACCGTACAACAAGCAGTTCCACTTGGTAAAGATGGTATGATTAAGTTAACGTTCTTTAAATGGTTGTCACCTGAAGGCAATTCGATTCATGAAAAAGGTGTTAAACCAACACAAGAAGTTAAACAGCCTGACTATTATTATTCGCACCCAATTCAAATTGAAAAACCATTTAAAATAGATCAATCTGATGAAAATATTAAAACAAGTCAAATTATGCTAGAAGGATTGGGTTATAAAATTGAGCGTAAAGATGGTTATTTTGATGATCAAACTGCCCTTTCAATTGAAAAGTTTCAAAAGAAGCATTCACTTAAAATAACAGGAGAATTAGATAAAGAAACAGCAAGTACTTTAGAATTAGAAGTTATGCAAAGAATCAAAGATGGCAAAGATGATTTACAAATGAAAGCAGCTTTAGAAGGTTTATATAAATAAGTTTGAATGAAGGTGAATGACTTGTTAGAAATATTGTTATTAGAGTTGGGAAGAGCAATTGCTAATCTTTTTTATAATCCTTTATTCTATTGGTTTTTTATATTCATATTTATATTAGGTATTCAAAGAATTAAAAGTGAGCGAAAGCTATTTGGAATTAAGATTTTCGGTTTATTTCATGAGTGGAAAAAAACACTATTATTATCTTTGTTTAGTGGATTGATAGTCTCAATTATTTCAATCGGTATAAATATAGTATTTAACTATGATATATTTATAATTTTATTAATTAGTATATTTTTAATTAGTTTAACTTTTAACCCAGCATATTTATCACCTATTTATACAATAGGTTTAACATATCTCATCTTATTATTTTTTCCCTTAATAAAT
>CALZEK010000119.1 GCA_945639745.1 uncultured Bacillaceae bacterium | reverse complement strand
AAAAAAAAACACTCAAACATAAAAAAAAAAAATAAATTACACATACAATACCTATTAACATGAATTCTTAATTAAGCAAGAAGCTTTTTAATTAAAGATTATTTGATAGAGTAGCAAGTAGGATGTTTAAAAGTAAAGTTTATTAAAAACATTATAATCTATTATGAAAGAAGGTAAAATGATGCAGTTTAATAATCATCAAGGTTATACTCAGACCTTTAAAGAAAATAAATTAACACTGGGATTATTTTTCCCACTTGAAGCTTATGAGGGGAGTAAGCCTATTATGGATTTAACAGAACAAATGGAATTAGCAAAACAAGTTGAAGCAGGCGGTTTTGCTTCATTGTTTGTAAGAGATATTCCATTAAATGATCCTTTTTTTGGTGATGTCGGACAAATCTATGATCCGTGGGTGTTTTTAAGTTATGTCGCCTCCCATACTGAAAAAATCGCATTAGGGACAGGAAGTGTGATTACAAGTTTTCGTCATCCATTAGATGTCGCCAAATCAGCAGCATCTCTTGATTTAATCTCGAATCAACGCTTATTATTTGGTGCAGCAACTGGTGACCGGCCGGTTGAATTTACTGCTTATCGAAAAAATAGAAGTGAGCGCGGGGCATTATTTAGAGAGTCTTTTCAGGTGATGAAAGCTGTTTGGAGTCAGTCACATCCTGAAATTCAGACAGACCGGGTTAATTTAAGTGGTGCTGAGTTTATTCCTAAACCTAAAGAAGGGGATATTCCTGTGTTAATTACAGGACATGCTGCTCAGTCGCTGGAATGGATTGCTGAACATGGCGATGGTTGGTTAAATTTTCCAAGAAATCCAGATGAACAAAGAAAAGTTATCGAAAGTTTTCGTTTATTAACAGATCATTTTAAACCATTCGCTCAGTCACTTTATATCGATTTAGCAAGTGATCCTGAAGAAGCGCCTTCACCGATTCATTTAGGTTTTCGCAGTGGTCGTAAATATTTAATAGCATATTTAACAGCTTTAGAAGCTGTTGGTGTGAATCATGTAATTTTAAATGTGAAATTTTCAAAACGTCCTATTAAAGAAGTGATTGCTGAATTAGCAGAAGAGGTCGTGCCACAATTTTCTATAATAAAATAAATCGTAAAAAAATAACCGCTAAGTAGGTGATAACTTAGCGGTTATTTTATACGATTAAATCATGTTCCTTATCCCATTCTTCATAGCGATGAATATCAAAAAATTCATCCACATCATCAATCCCTAACTCAGATAGTTTTTGTCTGACTTCACTTTCACTGACCCGGCGATATTTGTCTTCACCAAATGTTAAAAGGTCCTCATGGGGAAAGTGAATGATGCCGTTAGAGCCAATGTTAGTTGTGATCGTCACAGTTTGATTGGTAAGGTTTGTCTCCCACTCAGCAATCCAATTATAAAAATACATATCACTCGCAGCAACTGCACATACGTAATAATCGCTTGTAAATTCACAAAATTCAAATTCATTATCGATATATTGCCAGTAACCAGCTATTTGATTAATCAGTGCTTGTTTTTTTGCGTTTTCTTCTGTTTCTTTCATGGCAATTTGGAGTTCGACTTGTAAGTCTTCTAACTTATTATTTAATGGTTTTAATGCTTGATGACTTAAATCTGTTTGGATTGTTTGATCGACAAGTGCAAGTGACTCTTCATACTTTTTCTCTGCTTTAAGTTGTTCGATCTCATCCAATTTAGCAGCTATTTCGTCATATTTTTTAGTGACTTGATTGATTTCACTTAATTGATTTTTTATATGCGTATTTAAAAGAGGTGAATCCTGATCTGTCTTCGCTTCTTGAAAAGCTGTTTTTGCATCATTTAATCGACCATGATTAAGTAGTTTTTCTGCTTCAATGACTTGTTTTGTTTGCTTGAGTAATTGTTTAGCTTCTTCGTCATTTGATTTATGTTTGAGGGCGTCTTCAAAAAAGACTAGGGCTTCAGCAAATGTTTCATTTTCAAGTGCAGCATTACCATTTGCCATAGCATCATCAAATTCTTTATTTGAACAACTTGCAAGTAGGATGATGAAAATAAGTCCGATAAATAATGTCTTGATTAATTTCATACATACCTGCCCCCTTTAGAACCCTATAATAGCATTTTATCGAATAAAAGAGAATGACTATTGAGAAAGTTAAGAACATTTCTATCAAAAAAAGCTTAATCTCACAAGAAACTTATGGTATTGTTAATGAAACAGTTAAGAAAATAACTTAAAAGAGGTGATTTTAGTAATGAATGTTAAATTTCCAATCGGTCCATTAGAAGTTCCAGAAACAGTGACATTAAAAGATGTTGCACAATCATTAGCTAAAATTGAAAGCTATACAAAAAGATTAAGAGAAACAGTTGATCATTTAACAGAAGCTGAATTAAATAAAACATACCGAGAAGGCAGCTGGAATGTGCGTCAACTGGTTCATCATATTGCAGATTCTCAGTTAAATATGTATCAGCGATTAAAAATAGCTTTAACAGATGAGCAGCCAACGGCACCTAATTTTGTACAAGATAAATGGGCTGTCATGCCTGATACAGAACTACCTGTTGAAGCTTCGATATTGATGCTTGAAGGTTTGAATATGCGAATTAATGCATTAGGAAAAACACTAACAGAAGATCAATTAAAATCTACATTTATTCATCAAAAAAATGGTGTTATTTCAGTTGGGACAAAAATGATTAAATTATCCTGGCATGAAGAACATCATTTAGCCCATATTAAGATTGCTTTGGAAAAATAAATAAACAGGAAAAGTTTGTCTGAATTTGAGGCAAACTTTTTTTATCCCTAAAAGCAACAATCTATCTCACACTCCTTATCCATGCTAAACTAGAGAGTAGGATGCTTATTTTAGAGTAAGGAGATAAGTGAAATGAATCAATATTATAGCGATGTCATTCAGTTTACAGGAAGTCATTATGATTTTGGGTATATGCAAGGTGAATTATTAAAAGATTCATACCTGCTCAAAAATCGACAAAAACAATGGGCGTCTCAAAGAAGGCGTCATTTTATTATAGATATCGAAACAGCACGCGAGCATTTTTTAAACTTTATCTCAAGTATGTTAGATGAATTACAGGGGCTTGCTGATGCGCTAAATTGGCCGATTGAAGATGCCTACCGCGAATTTGGTGGCTATTATGTCGAGTATGAACGAAGCGGTTGTTCAATTTTAACGGGATCTGAATTTATGGTACGTAATTACGATAGTCATCCAGGTTATTATGAAGGGAGATATGTAATCTATCAACCAACAGATTCAGGATACGCAACAATTGGTCCTTCGATGCAAATTACGGGGAGAACAGATGGCTTAAATGAAAAAGGTTTAGCTATGGGTTATAATTTTGTTAATCGAGTCGGGTCTGCTGATGGATTTTTATGTAATATGATTGGCCGAATCATTTTAGAAACATGTGCGACTGTAGAGGAAGCGATTGATTTATTAAAAGAAATCCCTCACCGAACGACATTTAGTTATGTATTAACAGACTTAAGTGGTGAAACATATGTTGTTGAAGCGTCTGCACGGAGAGTTGTTGCAAGAAAGTCTAATATAAGTACCAATCATTTTGAAGTCTTAACTGAAGAAAATCGTTACCGGACGCAAGAATCAATCCAGAGACAAGAAGCGATAAAAGAGCAAAATAGTGATCAGTTAAATTTAATTAAAGCTTATCAGCTCTTAAATAACCGTGATCAAGCGATTTTTTCTGAAAAATATGATGCGTCTGCTGGCACGATTCATACAGCGGCCTATTTACCAAAAGAAAAAAAGGCCTTATTTGCAATTGGTGGAAACCGGATGCCAGTCACATTTGATTTTGCTGATTATTTAGCAGGTAATCGAACAAATATCAAAAGAATTAGAGGTAAGCTCGATTTTCACACACCTTTTGTTAATATGAACCAAGATAAATGAAGTGTAAGCCACATAATGGTTTACACTTTTTTCTTTTAAAAGAAGATTAAATAATTAATAAATTGACTTGACATTCAAAAATTGAATCTATAGAATAAAGCCTAATCAATTAGAACTTTTGAAAGGAGTTAATATCTTGTCTTTAATGGAGCGAAAAACTGCCGAGAAGAAGAATAAAATTTTAAATTCAGCATTAATTGTTCTTGCCGAAAAAGGCTATCATGGCACAACAATGGAAGATATTGCAAACCATTTATTAATGACTAAAGGATCGCTTTATTATTATTTTAAAGGTAAACAAGATTTAGTCTTTCAAAGTCAAATTCGGATTTTGCACCAAAGTATGGAAAATGTTAAAGCGGTGAATCAAGAAGATTTAACAATTGAAGAAAAATTAAAGCGAGTCATTATTAAACATATTGACTATTCTTTAACGGAAAAAGCCGGCTTTTTACTGATGATTAACCCTGCAGAAATTTTTTCAAAAGAACAATTAACTGAAATATATCGTTTGCGAGAAGCATATGCAGCTTGTTATGATAAGTTAATTGCAGCAGGTGTGGAAGCGGGTTTTTTTGATGTTGAACATATTCCAGTAGCAAGAAATGTCTTACTCGGTGCAATGAACTGGGTCACTCAATGGTATTCACCTGAAGGTGCACTTAGTAAAACAGCATTTGCACAATTAGTGACCGATTACACAATCAGAATCGTTAAAAAATGAATACTAAAATGTATACGTTTACAGGAGGAGTAATTAAATGAATTTAACAAATACAATAGCAGTTGTAACAGGTGGCGCATCAGGACTTGGCGAAGCAACAGTTAGAAATATCATTGATCAAGGTGGTCAGGCGGTTATTTTTGATTTACAAACAGAAAGAGGCGAAAAATTAGCAAGTGAATTAGGGGATAATGCTAAATTTGTTGAAGTTGATGTCACAAATGAAGCAAGTGTTAATGCTGGTTTAGATACAGCAATTGCTAAATTCGGCAAAGTGAATGCACTAGTGAATTGTGCAGGTATTGCGATTGCAGAACGAACAGTTGGAAAAGAAGGAGCTCATCGTTTAGAGGCATTTAAAAAAGTAATTGAAATAAATTTAATGGGTACTTTTAATATGATTCGTCTGACGGCAGAACGTATGGTTGAAAACGAAGTGAATGATGAAAATGAACGAGGGGTGATTGTCAATACAGCAT
>CALZEK010000118.1 GCA_945639745.1 uncultured Bacillaceae bacterium | reverse complement strand
CTTGAATACCTGCTCCGCCTGTTGGATCAGTACCTGCTATAGTGAGTGAAGTGGGAATTTTTGACATTTATATACCGCCCTTTAAATTATTTTTAATGACATTGTGATGATTAATTCTTAAAACAATAAAAATACCAATAAATGAACCTGTAATACTACTAACTAAAAAAGGTGGAATGAAAAATAATGCTCCGAATGCAGTACCCATTAAAATTTTAGCAAATGGAACAGCAAATAAGGCACCAATAACACCTGTTCCAATAACTTCTCCAATCGCTGCTGCAATATGATAACGGAATTTCTTATAAAGCATACCGGCAAGAAAAGCACCAATCATACCACCAGGAAATGCTAACAAAGATCCTAAACCAAGTAAATTTCGTAAAAGCCCAATAATAAAAGCAATAATCACAGCAGGACCTGTACCTAACATAACAGCAGCCATTACGTTGATAGCATGTTGAACGGGATATGCCTTAGCAACACCAGCTGGAAACCAGATTAATTGAGAACCTAATGTTCCAATTGCAATAAAGACAGCCATAGTTGTAAGTAATCTTGTTTTATTCATTTTTACCCTCCAATAAAATAAAAAAAAGTCAGGTTCATTTTATGAACCTGACTTAACTTAAAAGTCGAAAAATAGCCTAGACAAAGTCTAACCACTTCCCTCCGCTAGTCTTAACTAGATCAGGTTCATAAGAGTTGGAATAGTTTCCTCTCAGCCATTACTGGCACCCCTAGTAGTATCTTTTATAGATTAAATCTATCAAACAAAATTCATTTCGTCAATAAACATTCTTTTTATTCGTGTAAACGTCTTTGTGTTTCTTCGAATTCAGCAACAATTTCAGGATTAGGCTTACCTAATAAACTAATGATTATTGTAGCAATAAGATTAAAGATAAAACCTGGTAAAATTTCATATAAATCAAAAATTCCACCTGACAGGTATTTACCCCATATGATAACTGTGACAGCACCAATAATAATACCAACTAAAGCACCGTTTCTAGTAACTCCTTTCCAAAATAGGGAAAGTAAAATGATCGGTCCAAATGATGCACCAAATCCTGCCCAAGCGTAACTTACAAGTTTTAAGACTGTACTATCAGGGTTCATTGCGATTAGCGCTGCAATTAAAGCAATTGCTATAGTAGCAATACGTCCTGTCCAAACTAATTCTCGATTAGTTGCGTTTCTTCTGAAAAAACCTTTATAAAAATCTTCTGCAACAGCAGATGAAGAAACAAGAAGTTGTGAATCAATTGTACTCATAATCGCTGAAAGAATAGCTGCTAATAATAGTCCGGCAACAATAGGATTAAAGAGAATTTGTGTAAATGCAATAAATATTTTTTCTGGGTCAGCTAACATCTGAACGCCGTTTTCTGTAATGATTTCTAAACCTAAAGGAACAAAAAGGGCAGGATCGGCTGAACTCACATAAGCTAGACCAGCAAAACCAGTAACAATTGCACCATATAAACCAAGAATCATCCAAGTCGTGCCGACTAACCTTGCTTTAGGTACGTCACTCGGCGATCGTAGGGCCATGAATCGAACTATGATATGTGGTTGACCAACGTAGCCAAGTCCCCAAGCTAAAGAAGAAATAATAGCCATGATGCCAACACCTTTAACCATATTTAAATGTTCAGGATTAATACTACCAACAGCTTGAACTGTTTCTGTCCAACCGCCTAATTGATTAATAGCGACAAGAGGTACAATGATAAGTGCTAAAAGCATTAAAGTACCTTGGATAAAGTCAGTCCAAACAACTGCTAAAAAACCACCTAAGAATGTGTAAGAAACAACAACTACAACACCAATCCAAAGAGCAGTTTGATATGATAATCCAAATGAGGCCTCAAATAATTTTGCGCCAGCAACCATCCCTGAAGATGTATAAAAAGTAAAAAATAATAAAATAACAAGTGCAGAAATAACTCTTAGTAATCGAGAATTATCTTTAAAACGATTTTCTAAAAAATCAGGTATAGTAATTGAATCACTAGCGACTTCTGTATAAATACGAAGGCGTTTAGCTATAAACTGCCAGTTCAAATAAGCTCCTGTGGCTAAACCAATTGCAATCCAAGCTTCAGAGAGTCCGGATAAATATATCGCACCTGGTAAACCAAGTAGTAACCAACCACTCATATCTGATGCCCCTGCACTTAAAGCACCAACATAGGGACCAAGCGATCTTCCACCTAGAACAAAATCAGATAAATTTTGTGTTCTGCGATACATTGTAATTCCGATGAATAGCATACCAATTAAATAGATGAGGAAAGTAATTAAAGTGGGTAGACTCATCTTATCTCCCTACCTTCTGTGAATAATGTGACAATTGAAAACACAATTAAAAGTGGCATTGGAACAAATAACCAAAATATCGTTGCACCAGAAATAGCGTATTCCATTTTTATCACTCCTTTATAATTAATGATTTCGACACTTAGACCTATTCAAATTATACAAGATATCATAAGGATTACAATGGAATCTTGTTAAAAATTTAAGCTAAATTAATTGATTTTATGATAAGTTAAAACAGATAAAAGAAGTGGTTATTCTTGTAGTAAGAAAAGGAAGAATAAAACTTAATATTGAAGGTGAGAGTGTAATAGTAACGAGTGAAGATGTCTTATATGACATATGGAAATTTTAGAAAAATACGAAGTGCTAGTTTTAGAAAATAGTGGTTTTTTATTAGTTAAAGTTAGCTAAAAAGCAGACTTCATATGAAGTCTGCTTTTTCTGTTTCAATAACATAGACGTATTCAGAATTAATAACGACAGTTTCTTTATTCTTTTCTCCATCTTTTATTATGAGCCAAGTAAAAAATAAACCAATTGCGATAATGGCTACAACCATAATAACTAAAACAATAACAAATATACGTGATTTATTTTGCTTTTCAGACATTAAATACCCACCTTATTTAACTGATACATTTAGTATAACTAAAAAATGATCAAATATGTTCATAAATACTCAAATCTTCTAATTATTTATTTTATTTTAATGTGTTTCGTGTAGTCATCTTTATATTTTTGATAAAACTCAATCATACTTGGTAATGTACTTTTTAAATCAGGACATTCAATATTACCTAAGGATAGATCTCTTTGGGCAAGAGTTGTATCATAACGGGTGTCATAAGTGAAATAATCAATAGCTTCTTTTTCAACCATTAACCATTTACGTAACCGTGAATAATTTAAAAAGTGTTTTGTTAATGAATTTGAAATAAAAAAGGATGGTTTACGATTTAAGTATTCTTTTAAAAGCATTGTGTAAATTTCAGGCATTTGGTAAGGTGCTGGATCTGTTAGATGGTAGGTTTTATTAATTCCAATATCATGGATAGCTAGAAAACTAGTCGCTTTAATAACATAATCACTGGGCACAAAATTTCCTTCAACACTTTTTCGACCAATCATTGGTATAATGGGTACAAATTTTAACTTATCAAAAAAATTTAAGAAGAAATATAAACCATCAAACTTAATCGTTTTTCCGCTTACTGAGTGACCTTTAACAATACCTGGTCTAATAATTGTTAAAGGCAGTTCATTTTTTAAGGCTGCAACGCTTAATTCTGCTAAATATTTAGTTTCTTCATAATAATTTTTAAACCCAGCGTTATGAACTAAATCAGTTTCATAAACTTCTCCTTCACGCTTACCAGCAATGTAAGCAGTACTGAAATAAATATATCTTTCTAATTGAGGTAAAGTTTTAACCCATTCATTTACATTATATGTACCTGTCACATTTACTTTATAAGCAAGCTTTTTAGGAACAGCCAAATCATAAATAGCTGCTAAATGAAAAACATGGGTAATATCTTTTGAAATATGCTGTGTTTTACAATCTATTCCCAAATTAGCTAAAGTAATATCTCCTTTAATAAGTGTAAATTGATCAATATTTAAATCATACTTTGTAGTAAAGTGTGTTATTTGCGATTTTGCATGAGAAATAGTATTAGGTAAGACGAGTAAATAAACATGATTAATATTATTTAAATGATCAGAAAATAACTGGGCTAATAATTCTTCTGCTAAAAAGCCGGGAAATCCAGTAATAAAATAAGTTTGCTTCATAAATAAATCAACCTCCTATTATAAATGATTATCTGTATCTAGGGCTAAATAATTTAATAAGGCCTTAACTGAAAATGAATGATAACTATCTTTTTTAGTAATAATATTCAATTGCCAGATTGGTGGTTGATGTAAAGGAATCATTTTCACATGATTAGCATTCATCTTTTCATAAACAGATTTTGGTAGAATAGTTATCCCTAATTCTGCATTTACTAACTCAGTTATTAAATCCCATTGCGAGCTTTCATAAGTAACCTGAGGATCAAAACCTGCATTTTGACAATGGCGAATAATTAAATCGTGTAGAGCGAATTCAGAATTAAATAAGATAAATTTTTCGTCCTTTAAATCTATTAAATTAAGCGTTGTATGATTAGCAAGCGGATGATTCATATGTAAAAAGACTTTAAAATCTTCTTTTTTAAATGGAAAAACATTAAATTTCTTTTGTTCCATAGGGAGTACAACAATGCCAATTTCGACTTTACCTTCATCCACGAGCGTTTCAATTTTTTTTGCTCCATGTTCAACTAATTCTAATTTAACACCCGGATATATTTCAGCAAAACCACCTGCAATTTTTGGGAAGAATAAAGCTCCAATAAGTGGTGGTACACCAAACACGACATTCCCTTTTGGTACAAGTGCTAAATCATCTAATAAAATAGTTAGTTCATCAGTTGCACCTAAAATTTTTTGTGCTTGTTTATAAACAATTTTTCCAGCATCTGTCAAAATCAATTTTCGTGTCGAACGTTTAAAAAGTTCCACATTTAATTTATTTTCAAGTTTTTTTATTGATTTACTTAAAGTTGGTTGGGATACAAAGATATTTTCTGCAGCTTTTGAAAAGCCATCGTAATGAACAACAGCTATAAAATGTCTTAATTCTTTTAACTCCATCCAATCACCTCTTATTCTAATTATGAATAGTTTATATTCATATTATTCATTTTACTTATAAAGCGCTCTCATGTAAAATGAAATCAATAAAATACGGTAAAATTAAGAATTAGAATAATTTATGTCATTAAAAGAAGTTGTT
>CALZEK010000117.1 GCA_945639745.1 uncultured Bacillaceae bacterium | reverse complement strand
GCAGCATCAAAAAAACAAAATTGACAACAATAAAAAATATCAACAATTTAAAAAGATATTTTTAGATATATTAACAGAAAGAGAAGTAAAATTTTTTATCAATGGTGATTTAGATCATTCAATTGCAACAATTTTAAATCTAAGTTTTCCAGGAATGAAAATTGAAACTTTATTAACAGCATTTGATATTGAAGGCGTTGCAGCTTCGAGCGCTAGCGCTTGTACAGCTGGTTCAGTCGAACCGTCTCATGTATTAACAGCAATGTATGGGAAAAAAAGTGATCGGATCTATAATTCAGTTAGATTTAGTTTTGGGAGCATGAATACTGAGGAAAATGTAAAAGAAGCAGCTGTGAAAATTTCAAATGTCATTAATCGATTAATAAAAAAGTGAGGGATTATAGTGACAGAAAATAAACGTGTAGTTGTAGGTATGAGCGGTGGAGTTGATTCTTCAGTAACAGCTCTTTTATTAAAAGAACAAGGTTATGATGTCATAGGAATTTTTATGAAAAATTGGGACGATACAGATGAAAGTGGGTTTTGTACAGCAACAGCTGATTATGAAGACGTAATTAAAGTATGTAATCAGTTAGAAATTCCCTATTATACAGTTAATTTTGAAAAAGAATATTGGGATAAAGTATTCACTTATTTTTTAGATGAATATAAAGCTGGTAGAACGCCTAATCCTGATATTATGTGTAATAAAGAAATTAAATTTAAAGCCTTTTTAGATTATGCACTTCAATTAGGTGCAGATTATGTGGCAACAGGACATTATGCTCAGATTGATCGATCAAGTGGAAAAGCTAAATTATTAAAAGGGCTTGATGAAAATAAAGATCAATCTTATTTCTTAAGTCAATTAAGCGAAAACGTTCTAGAGAAAGTAATGTTTCCCTTAGGCGATATCGATAAAACAGAAGTAAGAGAAATGGCTAAAAAATATAATTTAGCAACAGCAACTAAAAAAGATAGTACGGGTATTTGTTTTATTGGAGAGCGTAATTTTAAAGATTTTCTAAGTGATTATTTACCAGCCCAGCCAGGTAAGATGCAAACATTAACTGGTGAAGTTAAAGGGAAACATGACGGCTTAATGTATCATACAATCGGTCAAAGACATGGTTTGGGAATTGGTGGTCCTGGCGAGCCGTGGTTTGTCGTTGGTAAAAATGTTAAAGAAAATATATTATATGTTGAACAAGGATACCATCATGAAGCACTTTATTCCGATGCACTTATTGCAACAGATATGAACTGGGTAAATGGTTTACCAAAAGAAACGACATTTTCTTGTACGGCTAAATTTAGATATCGTCAAAAAGATAGTCAGGTCACTGTTACTGTCTTGGATGACCATACAGCACGTATTGACTTTGCTGAATCACAAAGAGCAATTACACCAGGTCAAGCTTTAGTGTTATATCAAGGTCGTGTTTGTTTAGGTGGCGGAACAATTAGCGATATTTATAAAAATGAAGAACAAATTAAATATGTTGGATAAGATTTAGACTATGTTATCTAATTAGCATAGTCTTTCTATCTATAAAGGAGTATTCTACATGGAAAATTTTGATCAAGCGTTAATTTATATGAAAGATGGCCATTATGAAAAAGCAGCAGAAGAGTTTATAAATTACATTAATGAAAATGAAACAGATCCAATTGGCTATTTAAACTTTGGAAATATGCTAGCAACACTTGAACAATATGAAGAAGCAGAGCGCTTCATTCGTAAAGCGATAGAGTTAGATGAAAAATTAGCAACAGGTTATTATAGTTTAGGTAATATTTTTTATGAGCAAGAAATGTATCGAGCAGCACAGACACAACTTCAAGAAGCCATTTTATTAGGGTTAGATGATGCAGATGTTCACTTCTTACAAGGTATGTCACTCTGGCAAGAAGACCACCACCAATTAGCTCTGCCTTACTTATTAAGAGCAACTGAAATAGAGCCTGAAGATTTAGACATCAAATTTCAATATGGTTTATTATTAGCTCAATTAGACCAAATTGAAGAGGCAGAAAAAATCTTTAAATCTATCTTAGCTGATGACGATACACATGCTGATGCTTTATACAACCTAGGTGTGGTTGATGCATTTAGAGAAGATTATCAAGCAGCATTGGATAAATTTAATCAAGCACTAGCTTCTAATGCTGAACACATGCTTGCAGCAAATGGTAAAAAGAATATGGAAGCATTACTAGCTGAAGAATAGAGTGAGGGTTTTAAATGACAGAATCATTGAATAATGAGGAAGAGCGTGGATTTATTAAAGGAGAAATACTTTTCACTATTTTTGAAAATGAAGCGGAACATTTCTCGATTGCAAAACTAAAAGTAACTGATACAAATGAATCTTTTGATGAAAAAGAAATTGTTGGTAAAGGGTACTTTGCTAATTTACAAGAAGGTAATACGTATATTTTTTACGGTAAATTAATCAAACATCCTAAATTTGGTATGCAATACGATATTGAGTCATTTGAGACCTTTGTTCCTGCGACAGAAGATGGATTAATTAGTTATTTATCAAGTGATTTATTTCCTGGTATTGGTGAAAAAATAGCTAAAACTATTGTCGATAAATTTGGTGAAGATGCAATTAATGAAATACTTAAAAATCCTAAAGAAGTATATAGTATCCCGCGAATGAATCAGAAAACAGCAGCTAATTTAATAAGTGTTATTCAAGCGAACCAAGGATTTGAACAAGTAGTTATTCAATTATCTAAGTATGGGATTGGATTGAAGATGGCACAACAGCTTCATAATTTATATAAAGAAGAAACAATTGAACTGCTTTTAGAAGATCCTTATACATTTGTTTACGATATTGAAGGTTTTAGTTTCAAACTTGCTGATAAAATAGGTCAGATGAACCAAATATCCCCGATTCATCCAAATCGAGTCGGAGCTGCAGTTATTTATGTCTTAGAAGAAAACATGCGTTCAGGACATGTTTATTTACCAGAAGATGATTTAATTGATCAAGCCTTTCAAATTTTAAATTCACATGAAATGACAAATGATTTACTTAATGAAGTATTACTTTTATTAAATGAAAAGAAACGAATAAAATTAATTGATCAAAAAGTATATTTAATCTCTTTATATTATGCAGAAGATGGATTTAGTTCTCATTTAAAGCGAATTATGTCGATTCCAATTGATGAGAAAACACCGACTTCAGATTTACTTAAAATAGCAGGGGATGTCGAAGAAAGTGAAATTATTAGTTATGGAGAAGAGCAATTTGAACCAATAAGTCAAGCAATCAATTCAAAAGTCATGATTTTAACAGGAGGGCCAGGAACAGGTAAAACGACTGTTATTAAAGGAATCTTAAAAGCATTTTCTTCAATTCATGATTTATCAATGGATGCAGAAGATTATAAAAGTGCTAAAGATTTTCCTTTTGTCTTAACAGCTCCAACAGGTAGAGCAGCTAAACGATTACAAGACTCAACAGGAATAAAAGCAACAACAATCCATCGTCTACTTGGTTGGGATGGTAATGACCATTTTGAAAAGAATGAATTTGAACAGTTATCAGGACGTTATCTAATTATTGATGAGTTTTCGATGGTTGATATTTGGCTTGCAAATAATTTGTTTAAAGCAATTCCTTCAGACATGAAAGTGTTATTATTCGGAGATGAAGATCAATTACCCTCAGTAGGTCCTGGC
Organism: uncultured Bacillaceae bacterium; assembly: GCA_945639745.1. GTDB lineage: Bacteria > Bacillota > Bacilli > Bacillales > Amphibacillaceae > Pseudogracilibacillus. Next base: position 1,471 of record CALZEK010000117.1, on the reverse strand, counting down.
CAATTGTTATCAGACTTGCTCATGAGTGATCTAATACCTTTAGTTACTCTAAATGAAGTGTATAGACAAAAAGAAGGTTCAAAAATCATTCAACTGGCTCATAAAATTAAAAATGATGATGTCATTCCAGCTGACTTAAAAAATGATTTAGATTTTAGCTTTATTCCCTGTCAGACACATCAAGTCATTGAAGTAGTTACAACTGTTATTCAAAAGGCTATGCAAAAAGATATCGATGTTCAAGACATTCAAGTGTTAGCACCGATGTATCGGACGAATGCAGGTATAAATATGATTAATAAAGAACTTCAAACATTGATTAATCCACCAACTAAAGGAAAAAGAGAAATCAAAGTATTTGATGATTTATTTAGAGTTGGCGATAAAGTCATTCAATTGGTTAATCAACCTGAAGATGGTGTTTCTAATGGCGATATCGGAGAAATTATTGCTATTTTTAGAGCAAATGAAAATGTTGATAAACAAGAAGAAATTGTTGTTGCTTATGAAGATTTAGAAGTAGTTTATCGACGTAATGAATTTCAAAATATTATGCTCGCTTATTGCATTTCGATTCATAAATCTCAAGGTAGTGAATTTCCTATTGTTATTTTACCAGTTGTTCCTGCATATAATCGTATGCTTCGAAAAAACTTAATTTATACAGCAATAACACGAAGTCAAAATTCACTTATTATGTGTGGTGATAAGGCTTCGTTTATTCAAGGAATTGAAACAAATGATACAAATTTACGGTACACATCATTAAATGAACAATTACAAAGAAAGCTATTAGCTGACAATCTAGATAAAGAAGAATTAAGTGAAGTAGACGACACCGATTCACTTTCGCCTTATGACTTTATGGAATAGCTAAAACATGCAATTGACAAATTAATATATTTGCATATAATTAACTGTAGATATTTAAAACGATGATAGTCCAAGTACAATAACCACTTTATTTAAGAGAGGGATTTTCATGGCTGAAAGAGATCCTATTAAAGCTTATTGGAACGCTAAACTAGAGTACGAGTAAAGCTCGTCGGCGCATACCGTTATCATGATAAAGTGATGAATAAATTATTATTCATAAATAGGGTGGTACCGCGAAAATTCTCGTCCCTGCAATATTGCAGAGAGGAGTTTTTTTTCTGTATTAAACTGTTATGAAGTGAGGGGTATTAATATGACAATAACATCAGCAGAATTACGTCAATTATTTTTAAATTTCTTTCAAGAGAAAAAACATAAAGTTGAACCTAGTGCACCGCTTGTACCTATCGATGATGATAGTTTGTTATGGATAAATAGTGGTGTAGCGACATTAAAAAAATATTTTGATGGCACAATTGTCCCTGACAATCCTCGAATTGTTAATGTTCAAAAAGCAATTCGCACAAATGATATTGAAAATGTTGGGTTTACAGCACGTCATCATACTTTTTTTGAAATGTTAGGAAATTTCTCC
>CALZEK010000116.1 GCA_945639745.1 uncultured Bacillaceae bacterium | reverse complement strand
CTTTTTCATTATCACACACTTCATTATATGTAGCAGCAATACTGTAAACCGGACAGTTATAATTAATAATTTCAAAACTTCCATCAGGATTCTTTTTATACTCGACCATATAGCCTTCTTTATCTTGCAAATCAGCAACTCTTTTTATTTGTTCATCAAAAGGCTTATCTTGAATTTCTGCCTGATAAGCGTTAGATTCACGCTGTTTACGTTGAGCTAATACTGTAGATACTGCTTCTCTACCTAATGTGGATTCTAAATCTGATAAAATTTCTAGCGGTAGCGAGTTATCTTGGTTAGGGAATGTGTCATGTCCGAGTGATGTTAGTTTATATTTGTGATAGGGACGGCCTATTTCTTGTTTAACAGCCTTCTCTTGAATTAACCCTTGTGATATAAGTTCACGAAGATGACGGCGAATCGCTATTTCAGATATTGTAAAATGTTTCATAATATCTTTCATAGAACATTCACTTTCTTTTTTTAAGACAAGGAGTAATTGTTCTTTTGTCGTCGCTTTTTTCTTCATTCAACCTCACCTCTTAGTCTTCTTTTGAAAATGCATTTGCTACACCAAGTTCATTTGTTAAGTAAGTTTTTATATGCATACTAAACTGTTCTAATGTTGTTTTTTCTTCATTCATTATCTTTATTAATAATTCATCATCAACATCTAAATAATTTTGTACAAGCACTTGTCTTAAATCAACAACTTTTTTATAAGCTGTTTCATCTTCAGCTGGAAGAACACGCTCATCTATTAATATATCAATAATGTCATGGTAGCTACCCGGATCTCTCATAATAAAACCATCAATCATCATATTTCCTACATCCATAATTGATTCAATAATCATTTGTGTACTTCTTTCTAATCCTAACTTTTCAAGCTTTGAATCAAATGGTTTATCTTTAATTTCATTTAATAATTCATCCATGTACACTAATATTTTTTCAATCTTACTACGATCTACAAAATACATATGTATCCCTCACTTTAGTTATTATAAATACTATTATACCATATTAACTATATTATAATATGATAACATTCTGACTTTTTCAGACCATTATAAATCTTACATGTTATAATCAATTTATATATCAGATTGGAGGATTACTTATGTCGACTCTAATAAATAACTATTCAACAGAAACTCTTTTAGATATGGATGCCACAGAAATTGCTAGATTAATTGCTACTAATCAATTGACTAGTGAATTTGTGACTGAAGCATACATTAATCATATTAAGCAAACAAATGATAAATTAAATGCAGTTGTTGAACCACGTTTCAAAGAAGCTCTTGATGAAGCCAAAAAATGCGATTTAGAAACAGATCAAACCAAGCGTCGCTTACCTTTATTTGGTGTTCCAATTAGCATTAAAGAATCTTTTGATGTAAATGGTATGCAAACAACAGGTGGGATTACCCACCGAAAAGATATTATAAAAACCGAAGATGCTAAAACAGTTAAACTGCTGCGTGAGGCTGGGGCAATTATTTTAGGAAAAACAAATACCCCAGCGCTTTGTTTTTATCAGGAAACAACGAATAAATTATTCGGTCGGACCAATAATGCTTGGAATCTTGATCACACAGCTGGTGGATCAAGTGGTGGGGAAGCTACTCTAGTCAGCACAGGAGCGACCGCTTTTGGACTCTGTTCTGATATCGGTGGATCCATCCGATTTCCTAGTCACTTTTCAGGTGTTGTCGGTTTCAAGTCGGGCGCTTTTCAAGTTAATGAGACTGGACATTTTCCACCCACAATCATTGATCAACAAAAACATATGTTAGGACTCGGCCCAATTGGTAAATCTGTCAGAGATATGAAATTAGTTAACGACTTAATTTCTAAAAAGCATGTTAAAAGAAATCATTATGAAAAGTTTGAAATTGATATTCTTCCTGTTGATAACGGTTATCCGATTTCAGACTATACAAGTCAGCAATTAACTAAAGTAAAAGAATTACTTATTCATGCATATGGGGCAAATGAATCTATTCCACCTTATTTTGATGATACTGCTAAAATATGGCAAGAAATCATGTCGATTAACGGTGCTAATCACATTAAAAAAATTGCTTTCAATACTGATAAAGTCAATCTTTGGAAAGCTTATATCCAAGAAAAAGCTTTTAAAAACACACAAGTCGACGCCTATCTTTCTTGGGCAATTATTGGAGCAAATTTATTTAAGCCTTCTCAAAATAGATTAAAAGAGATTGAAAATATTTTAATTTATGGACAAAAAGCAGTTGATCAACATTTAAATAACCGCTTAATTATCTTCCCTGTTCATCACAGTAGTGCACCTAAACATGGTGATTTATATCATGAAATATTTTCAATTAAAAAAACTTATCTGAAGTATTTACCCTATGTAACATATGCAAATGTTTGGGGATTCCCTTCTTTAACTATTCCTGTTGGCTTTGATGAAAATGATTTGCCGATTGGTATTCAAGTTATGAGTAAGGTAGGTAATGAAGAGGCTATTTTTGAACTTGGTGAATATATTGAAAAACATTTTTCAGGTTATCAAAGAAGTACTTTTAAAAATTAAAAAAGTAGAATCTACTGAGATTCTACTTTTCTTTTATTTTTTTTAACACAAAATAAGCACAACCAAAATTACAATACTCGAGTAAATAATCATCTAACATATTTATTCTAGAATCATATGCAGCTTTTTTATTAGTTGTTTCATAAAAGCCTTTTAATCTTAATTGATTATAACCCCAATCGCCAACAATATAATCGTACTTCTTTAAGATTTCAGAATAACGTGCTTCTAAGGCTTCAGCATCAAATGCATTTCGATTATCTTCTATAATTTCGTATTGACTACCAAATAATTCAATCATCCAAGTGCCTCCTTACTTTAAAACAATTTTCTATTTATCATTAAATTTTAAATCATATGTATGAGTTAATCCATTTTATCATAGATAATTTTATTCCCAAAGGATATTATTTTAAAATAAAAAGTGAGCCTTTAGAGATAACCTAAAGACTCACTTTATTTTAGAGTTTTTTCTTCCTTTTTGATTTAATGACGGCATTAGAGATACTTGCAACCAATCCGCCCCAAATAACTAACATTCCAATAATCATTACAACTATCGCACTCATGCTCATCTTATTTGACCTCCTTAGAATTCTTCCATTTCATTAAACCGATAATAATTCCGCCTACTAGAGCTAAGAATGCAGATCCCCAACCAACATAAAGTATAAATGCATCTGAGTATCCTTCATAGTTTCCAGTATCTGTAGCAAATTCACGTAAAACGTTGTCTTTGATTAGACCAAACATCATAATACCTAGAACAGCTGGTGTAAGAACACTTAAACTGATTGACCACCAAGCACCTAGTTGAATATCAGAAATTGGGTTCGCGTGATCACGAAGAGATTTAAGTTTACGTAATACCCAAGCAATTAAGACAACTTCAACTAATCCAAGTGCTGCTACTCCAAAGTTATTAATAAAGTAATCGACTGTATCTAAGAAGTATAAACCGCCTCGTGTAGCATAAATCAATGAAACTAGCGCTGCAAGTCCTCCACCAAAAAGAACTGATTTCCCTCTTGAAACACCAAACTTATCAGAAATACCTGATATATATGTTTCAATAATTGACATCAATGAAGAAAGTCCTGCTAAAATAAGTGAAGCAAAGAATAAAAAGCCAAAAAGTTCATTGAATGCCGGGAATTCATTAATAATGGCAGGGAAAACAACAAAAGCTAATCCTACGCCACCTGTTACTACTTCATTAACCGGTACACCTTGTTGTGCTGCTAAAAATCCTAAAACAGAGAATACACCAATACCTGCTAGTAATTCAAAACTCGAGTTACTAAACCCAGTAATAAATGCGTTGTTCGTAATATCTGATTTTTTAGGTAAATAACTTGCGTAAGTAATCATAATTGCAAAAGCAATCGACATACTAAAGAATATTTGCCCATAGGCTGCAACCCAAACTTTCGGTGATAATATTTGTGTTAAATCAGGTTTAAAGAACTCATCTAAACCTGTAAGTGCTCCAGGTAATGTCACTGCTCGAATAACAATAATCAAAAATATAATTAATAATAGCGGTATCATAATTCGGTTAGCAATTTCAATTCCTTTTTTAACACCTTTATATAAAATTCCTAAAACAATAATCCAGATAATAGCTAGGGGTATAACAACACCTGGGACAAGACCACCAAATGTTCCTGGAGTATCAGCTAATTGTAAATAATTCCCAAATAAGAATCCTTCTGTATCTTCTCCCCAAGATAAATTAAGTGAAAACCATGAATAAGATACTGCCCAAGCTACAATTACTGAATAATAAGTTGATATAAGAAAAGCAACAATAACTGCCCACCAACCAATAAATTCCGATTTTCTACTGACTTTGTTTAAAGTCATTGGCGCTGATCCACGATATTTATGACCTAATGTAAATTCCATAATAAGTATTGGAATTCCAGCTGTTAAAAGTGCGAATAAATACGGTATAAAGAATGCTCCACCACCATTTTCATAAGCAACAGCAGGGAAACGCCAAATATTACCCAGTCCAACTGCTGAACCAACTGCTGCTAAAATAAACCCTGCTCTTGTTCCCCATTGTTGACGTGCTTCCATTAGAAATTACCTCCCGAACTTTATTTGCGAATGCGTTTTCATAATTATATATCCTAAATTTCCATTAGTCAATGTATTCTGATCTTTCAAAAAATAAAATAATCACATTAAAAAAATAGTAAATAACTTTAAAAAGTTATTTACTAAAATGTTTTTTTAATGTTGTTGCTAAATAATCCCTTACAAATTCTGGAAGTAATAATTGCTTATTTTTAGACCTGGCAATCTCTGGCAATAAATTCCCAAAAATAAATGCATCGGGGATAGCAACAGAATATGTTCTTTGATTATCTAAAGACTCACCTAAATAATTCACTTCTTGTACATATTCACCTGTCTTATGAAAACGTGTTTCGATGTCGACTCCTGAAAAAATCATTCGACCTATAATATCACCTCTAAAACCAAAACCACGTAGTTTTAAGTTGATAAATTCTTTTGTAAATGAGACACGAATAACTTCCTTTAATTCATCACCTTTAAGATGAACAATACAAATATTAATAGGATGATGACATTTATATTTAACATATTTATATGT
>CALZEK010000115.1 GCA_945639745.1 uncultured Bacillaceae bacterium | reverse complement strand
TTTATGGGGTCACCACTTTACTTCGGTTGCAGGAGCAGCACCGATATTAGGTCCGGCAATTGCTGTTTATTGGGGCTGGTTACCTGCTGTATTATGGGTTATTTTAGGAACTGTGTTTGCAGCAGGAGTACATGACTTTGGAACATTAGTTGTTTCAGTTAGAAACAAAGGGCAATCAATGGGAACGTTAGCACATAGACTTGTTGGTCAGCGTGCCAAGATCTTATTTTTATTTATTATACTTATTTTAGTATTAATGATTAATGCCGTTTTTGCTTGGGTTATTTCGAACTTATTTATTACATTCCCTGCCAGTGTTATTCCAGTATTTATTCAAATTCCAATAGCGCTCTGGATAGGTCATTCGGTATATAAAAAGAATGGAAAAATGTTAGTGCCATCTGTCATTGCTTTAGCATTGATGTATCTTATGGCAGTTGTATCGAGTCGAGTTGAATTTTTACAAATTGATATTGTGCAATATTTAGGTGGTGAAGCAGCTGCTGGATGGTTCGGTCTTTCATCTGTTGGAACAGCATTTTTCATTTGGATTATTGTTTTAATGATTTATGTTTATATTGCTTCAACACTTCCGGTATGGAAGTTATTGCAGCCAAGAGATTTTATTAACTCACACCAATTAATTGTTGGCTTATTAATTTTATATTTAGGATTAGCATTCACAAATCCGACGATTACAGCACCTGTAACAAATATGACAACAGATGTTTCTTGGTTCCCGCTTCTATTTATTACAATTGCCTGTGGTGCCATATCAGGATTCCATGGACTTGTCTCATCAGGAACTTCTTCAAAACAATTAAACAAAGAAACAGATGCTCGATTTGTTGGCTATTTAGGTGCGGTAGGAGAAGGAATTTTAGCTTTAATTTCAATTTTAGCAGTAGTGACGCTATTCTCATCTAAAGCTGATTTTTTAGCAACCTATTCAAGTTTTACAGAAGCAAATGGTGTTGGTTTAGGTGTGTTTGTTGAAGGGGCAGCTAATCTAGCGAATGGGTTAATGATTCCAACAGATATTTCAACAACAATCGTTTCAATTATTGTTGTGAGTTTTGCTGCAACAACACTAGATACATCTGTTCGTTTAATGCGTTATATTATCGCAGAGTTAGGCATGGAGTATAAGATGCCGGTTTTAGCTAAAAAACATGTGGCAACAACAATTGCTGTTGTTTCAAGTGCGGCACTTGTTTTAATACCAGAAGGTCCACAAGGATTTGGTTCGGGTGGATACTTATTATGGCCTTTATTTGGAACAGCTAATCAGTTGTTAGCAGCAATCAGTTTATTACTCATATCGGTTTGGTTAAAACGACTTGGACGAAATTATGCGATTGCGATTATTCCAATGTTCTTCGTATTAGGGACAACCTTATATGCTATGTTCCAACAAGTAGTTCTACAATGGTCTTGGTTTGGTTCAAATCAAAATAACTTGTTATTTGTTTTTGGAGCAATTATTTTTGTATTTGGAATTTGGATATCCATAACTGCTCTATCAACATTAACACGTGATAAAGAATTACCTTTAGAAGACGATTAAAAAGCACAAATTAGCAAAGGACTAATATCATGTATCATTATCTGATGCAATATTAGTCCTTTCATTAATGAAAGGATGAGAAAACATGCTTGATCAAGTAAAACGATTAATTCGTTTTTATGAAGAAGTCCTTAGCATGCCACACCGTCAAGAAATCGCTCGTGAATTACGTGCTCAAGATGATTTGTTTTTTCTCTTGTTGTACTCAGAAATGATAGGGATTCCTAATCCTGTTTTTTATTACACGTTAGAACTTTATCCCTATATGATTGAAGAGTTTCACGAATGGCATTTGCGTATGGGAATGGACGAATCACCAATGACGGGAATTCGTTGTTGTTAAAATGATAAAAATAGAAGGTGATTGAATGGACATATTTAATAAAGAAATTATTTTTGTTGGTGGAAAAGGTGGTGTCGGTAAATCAACTTCATCTGTTGCTCTCGCATTAGAAGCAGCTAAAAGAGGTTTTAAAACTTTACTGATTTCAACAGACCCAGCACATAATATTGGTCATATATTTGATCAAAGGGTCGGAGGGAGAATAACGACTGTCGATGAAAATCTAGATGCGCTTGAAATTGATCCAGAACAAGAAACAGAAACATATATCAAAAGTGTTAAGGAAAATATAAAAGGGACCGTACATCCAACAATGATGGAAGAAGTCCACAGACAAATAGACACAGCTAAAGCATCACCTGGTGCTGATGAAGCAGCGCTATTTGATAAACTAATTTCGATTATCATTGAAGAAAGCGCTAACTATGATAAACTAGTATTTGATACCGCACCAACAGGCCATACAATTCGGCTTTTATCTTTACCTGAACTTATGGGTGTTTGGATTGAAGGTTTATTAAGTAAACGAGGAAAAACACAAGAAACATATACACGTTTATTACATGACGGTGAGCCAGCAGATGATCCTATATTTGATGTGCTTTTAGAAAGACAAACACGTTTTAAAAAAGCACGCGAAATCATGTTAGATGGTGAAAAAACTGGTTTTATTTTTGTTTTAAATCCAGAAAAGCTACCTATTATTGAAACAAAGAATGCAATAAATATGTTAGATCAATATCATTTACATGTTCGTACATTAATTATTAATCGTGTTTTACCAGGAGATGAAACAGGTGGCTTTTTCCAACAAAGAAAAGAACATGAAGCACCTTATCTTGATGAAATAAAAGAAACATTTAAATCACAAGAATTAATCTATATTCCATTTTTCCCTTATGACATTACAACAAGAGAACAATTAGAAGAATTTAGTACTTATTTAAAGAAGGAAGGTTGAGATTATTGATGAAGGCATATGTAACAGAGGAAGGTCAACTAAAATTAAAAGATATGAAAACACCAACTCCAGGCGATAATGAAGTTATCGTTGCGCTTAAAGTAGCTGGTTTAAACCGCCGCGATATTGCTGTACCAAACCGGATTAAAGATCAAAAAGAGCCAGTTATTTTAGGTTCGGATGGAGCAGGTGTGATTGAATCAGTCGGTAAAAACGTAACGGAAGTTTCAGTAGGTGATGAAGTTATTATTAATCCTGCTTTAAGATGGGATGAAAATAGTGATGCGCCACCAGAAGGTTTTGATATTTTAGGAATGCCTGATCACGGGACAATTACCGAAAAAATTGTTCTAGCAGCTAATCAGGTTGAACCCAAACCAGAATATTTAACTTGGGAAGAAGCAGGAGTACTGGCACTTGCTTCATTAACAGGTTTCCGTGCCTTGTTCACCAAAGGTGAAATTCAAAAAGGTGAAACTTTATTTGTTCCAGGAGCAAGTAGTGGTGTTGCAACCTACATTATTCAATTTGCTAAAGCTGCTGGAGCAAGAGTCATTGTTACATCAAGAAGTGAAGAGAAACGTAAGCAAGCAAAATCACTTGGCGCTGATTTAGTCCTTGATACAGCAAGTGATTGGGTAGAAGAATTAGCAGGGGAGACGATTGACTTAGTCATTGATAGTGTCGGTCGTGCGACATTCAATCGTTCACTTGAAGTGTTAAAGCAAGGCGGAAGAATGGTTGTCTTTGGTGCTACAACTGAAGATACTGTTAACTTAGATATTCGCGCCTTCTTTTACGGACAATATAAGTTATTAGGATCAACAATGGGTAGTAGAGAAGAATTAAAAGCATTACTCGCATTTATGGAAGAACACGATATTCGTCCAGTGGTTGGTCATACATTTACTCTAGATGAAGTAGAAGAAGCTTTTGAATTGTTAAGAGAAAATAATCAATTTGGTAAAATAGCCATTCAAATATAATTCAGAAAACGGGTTAGCCTTATTTTTAATAGGCTAACCCGTTTTCTATTAATGCTTTCGATATAAAATCCAGTTTTTTTCAATCGGATCAATCCCTCTATTTAGTGCCTTAATCTGAGTCGTTAGATCATTATAAATAAAACCTAATATTTCACTTTGATTACTTACAAATTTTAAGAAGTTTTCTTTTTCATAAACAGTATAATCTCGAAATTCCCATACTTTATATTGATTTGTTTCTTTAAAATAACGCTGGGCTGCTTGTAAAATATCAGTACGTTTTTCAAAAGATTCAAAAAGCTGATCATCAAGAGAATGCACTTGAGTAAAAGTAATAATAGGAAAGTGGATATGTTCAAGATTTCTTTTAAATACCTGTTGAAAATCTTCTCCACTTAAACTAGTTAAGAGTTGCTGTTTATTATGATACAAGTCTACAGACATTCCATTCTCACTATTTGCTTCATAATTATTATTAATTGTTTCAAAAATAACTTTTATTTCTAACCAGTTGATTAATTTAGGTTTATCAATAATCCAGGTTTGATTGATTTTTTTAGCTGGAAAATAATTATTCTCACAATACTTTTTAATTGTACTTGGTGAGAGCGTGGTGATTTCTGCTGCTTCTTTTATACCAATAATTTTAGTTAAAAAGATAATCACTCCTTTATTTATCATTTGTCTTCTAGATAAAAACTCCGAGGCTTATTATAAATTAGTAAAAATAATTCCGATAATAATCCCTGTAATAGCACCAAAGAAAACTTCGATTGGTTTATGCCCGAGAAGTTCTTTAAGTTCTTGTCGTTTTTCGTAATCGGCTTTTTTACCCCAATCTCGCGCTTCACGAGCAAAATACTGCACATCTCGAACCAGTTCATTTAAAAGTTCAGCATGTTTGCCTGCTTGACGTCTTACTCCAGAAGCATCAAACATAATAATCACACTAAAAATAAATGAAGCGGCAAATAAAGTTGTATCAAATCCTTCAATAAGACCAATAGAAGTCGTTAAAGCAGTTACTGCCGCAGTATGACTACTAGGCATACCACCTGTACTAAAGACAAGTTTAGGAATGAATTCTTTTGTAACAATCAATCTAATTGGAACTTTTACAACTTGAGCAAATAAAATACCGGTTATTGCTGCCATGAGTGGAATATTTGAAAAAACTTCCATAATGTATCACCACTCCCTTGTTTATTTTAAAACAGTCTCAAGAGCTACTTCCATCATGTCATGAAAAGATGTTTGTCTTTCTTGTGAAGAAGTCGCTTCGCCTGTAATAATATGGTCTGAAACAGTCAAAATAGCGAGTGCTTCACAATTATATTTTGCAGCTAAAGTGTATAATGCAGCAGCTTCCATTTCAATACCTAAAATAT
>CALZEK010000114.1 GCA_945639745.1 uncultured Bacillaceae bacterium | reverse complement strand
AGTTGGACAAAGAGTCGTTAATCATGATGAAATATCAGATGAATAATTAGGGGGAAGTTTTATGATTGATGAAAAAGGAATATTGTTTGTTTTATCAGGTCCATCAGGTGTTGGAAAAGGGACCGTTAGAGAGCGTTTATTTGAAGTAGAAGAACAATTAAAATATTCTATATCTGCTACAACAAGAAATAAACGTCCTGGTGAAGTTCACGGTAGTGATTATTATTTTAAAACACATAATGAGTTTGAAAAAATGATTGAGAATGATGAATTACTTGAACATGCTAAATATGTGGATAATTATTATGGTACACCTAAAGATTATGTTCAATCAGAACTTGATGCAGGTAATGATGTGTTTTTAGAAATTGAAGTTCAAGGTGCTCTGCAAGTGAAAGAAAATTTTTCTGAAGGTGTATTTATCTTTTTATTCCCACCTAGTTTAGAAGAATTAAAAAAACGGATTGTTAATCGTGGCACAGAGTCAGAAGAGTTAGTCCAAAATCGTTTAAATGAAGCACAAAAAGAAATAGAAATGATGCATAATTATGATTATGTTGTTGTTAATGATAATGTTGATTATGCTGTTCAAAAAATTAAGTCGATTATAGTAAGTGAGCATTGCAAACGAGAAAGAATAGAAAAACAATACAATAATATAATAAAGGATGATGATTTCAATGTTAGAACCATCAATTGATGAACTACAAAAACAAATTCGATCAAAATATACTTTAGCAACTCTTGCTGCAGAACGTGCACGTGTTATTTTAGATGAAGAAACAACTGTGTTAAAAAATCCTAAGTCTTTAACTCCTGTTGGATTAGCTTTAGAAGAAATTAATGAAGGACTCCTTCGAGTTAAGAAGTAAAATTACTTTAAACCCTCGCAATATTCATTTGCTAGGGTTTTAGCATTTTTAATGACGTTATTTATAAAATGAGAGGTGTTTATCATGTTGCAAAACAAAAAAGTGTTATTAGCTGTTACAGGTGGTATTGCAGTATATAAAGCTTGTGATTTAACAAGTAAATTAACACAAGCAGGAGCGGATGTCCGTGTTATTATGACTGAAAGTGCATGTGAATTTGTTTCGCCACTAACATTTCAAGCATTATCTCGCAATCCAGTTTATACAGATACATTTGATGAGAAAAACCCAAAAAAAATTGCTCATATAGATCTAGCTGATTGGGCTGAAATCGTTATTATAGCTCCAGCAACTGCAAATACTTTAAGTAAAATTGCAAATGGATTAGGTGATGACATGTTAACAACTACATTACTGGCGACACGTGCAACAATTTACATTGCACCAGCCATGAATGTTCATATGTATCAAAATCAAGCTGTTGTTGAAAATATGAATAAGTTAACTCGCCATGGGTATCATTTTATTGAACCAGGAGCGGGTTATTTAGCATGTGGTTATGTAGGTAAAGGACGCTTAGAAGAACCATCAACTATTATTGAAGTAATTAACAAACATCAAAATGAAAAATCACTTTTAAAAAATAAGAAAGTTTTAATTACCGCAGGACCAACAAGAGAAATCATTGACCCGGTTAGATTTTTCTCAAATAATTCCACAGGTAAAATGGGCTACGCTCTTGCTGAAGTGGCAGCTAGATTAGGGGCGGAAGTTACTTTAGTAAGTGGTCCTGTAAGTTTAGTGACTAAACATAATAAGATTGAACGAATAAACGTTATCTCAGCAGAAGATATGTATCATGCTGTTCATAAACATTATTCAGAATCCGATATTGTTATCAAAGCAGCAGCTGTTGCAGATTATCGACCTAAACAAACACATTCTCAAAAGATGAAAAAATCAGATGATAAATTAATCTTTGAAATGGAACGAACTAAAGATATATTAAAATCATTAGGAGATAAAAAAGAGCGTCAGTTTTTAGTCGGATTTGCTGCTGAAACAGAGAATCATCTAGAAAATGGGAAAAATAAATTGATTAATAAAAATTTAGATGCAATTGTGATTAATAATGTTTCCGAAGAAGGGGCAGGATTTGGAACAGAAACGAATAAAGTTACTTATTTAGATAAAAATTTAAAGGAATATCCATTCCCGCTTGATTCAAAAGAAGCTATATCTGAAAAGATATATCATCAAATTATTAAAACACTTGAGGATGACAATCAGTGAACATTGCGAAAGTTATTGTAGATGTACCAGCAAGTAATGTGAATCAAACTTTTGATTATAAAGTTCCAGAACAATTTCAGTCTATGATAAAAAAAGGAATGCGTGTTGTTATTCCTTTTGGACCCCGAAAGATTACTGGATTTGTTATCGGTTTTACAAATGAATCAGAGTTTAAAAAATTAAGAGAAATTATTGATATATTAGATATTATACCGGCTTTAAAAAATGAGTTATTAGATTTAGGTAGATGGCTTTCTGATCAAACAATGTCTTTATATATATCAACTTATCAAGCAATGCTCCCACAAGTCTTAAAATCAAAATATGAACGTACACTTATCAAACAAACAGATAAATTACCGAAAGAATTAAGTGGGTTATTTAAGGATTCAGATGAGATTGCTTATGAAGTCATTTTAGAAAAAAACATTAATTTAAAAATTATTCAAGAAGCAATCGAAACTGGCATCATTAATGAACATTATAAAGTTAAATCTCAAATAACAAAAAAATATCAAACAATTATTACACCCATTGTTCAATTAAAAGAGTTAGTAGCATATGAAAAAAAGTTAGCCAAAAATGCTCATCGACAAAAACAAATCTTAAATTACTTTATTGAGCACAATCAACCAATCGAACAAAATATCTTATATAAAAAATTAGGTATTACACGTACAAATTTAAAACCACTTTTAGAAAATGAGTTAATTACACTAAAACAAACAGAAGTATATCGTAATCCATACGATCGTGACTTTAAAAAAACTTATAAAAAATCATTAAATGAAGAACAAGTTAGTGCAATAAAACCAATAGATTATGCAATTGAACATAATCAAAATGAAACATTTTTGTTGTATGGCGTTACTGGTAGTGGTAAAACTGAAATTTATTTACAAGCAATTGATAATGTGATTAATCAAGACCAAGAAGCGATTGTACTTGTTCCAGAAATTGCTCTGACACCACAAATGGTTGAACAATTTAAAGGGAGATTTGGTGATAAAGTCGCGGTAATGCATAGTGCTTTATCTATAGGCGAAAAATATGATGAATGGCTAAAAATTCGACGTGGGGAAGTACAAGTTGTAGTCGGTGCTCGTTCAGCTATTTTTGCACCGTTTAAAAATTTAGGCATAATTATTATCGATGAAGAGCATGAAGGCACATATAAACAAGAAGATACACCACGATATCATGCACGTGATGTAGCCATTGAGCGTGCCCGAGTTAATAACTGTCCCGTTGTTTTAGGAAGTGCGACACCGACATTAGAGTCGTTTGCGCGAGCTGAAAAGTCGGTATATACACTTCTAACATTATCAAAACGAACTAACAACAAACCGATGCCAAAAGTTGAAGTAGTCGATATGCGAGCAGAGCTTCATGCAGGGAATCGAACAATGTTTTCAAACAAATTAATTGATAAAATGAAATTAGCAATTAATAAAAATGAACAAGTTGTCTTATTATTAAATAGACGTGGTTATTCGAATTTTGCTCTATGTAGGGATTGTGGTCATGTAGAACAATGTCCTAATTGTGATATATCGTTAACATATCACAAAGGCCATGATTCTTTGAAATGTCATTATTGTTCGTATGAAATGACTATGCCTAATAATTGTCCAGCTTGTACAAGTGATTTAATTAGTTTTTTTGGCACGGGCACAGAACGTGTAGAAGAAGCTTTAAAAAAATTACTACCGACTTTAAAAATTATTAGAATGGACGTCGATACAACTCGAAAAAAAGGTGCACATGAACGTTTACTGAATAAATTCTCCTCAGGTGAAGCCGATGTTTTATTGGGGACACAAATGATTGCAAAAGGGTTAGATTTTGAGAATGTTACCTTAGTAGGTGTTCTAGCTGCTGATTCAATGCTTCACTTACCTGATTTTAGAGCTGCTGAAAAAACATTTCAATTATTAACACAAGTGAGTGGACGCGCAGGAAGACATAGTTTAGACGGTGAAGTTATTATTCAAAGTTATACACCTGAACATTATAGTATAAATTTAGCAAGTGATTATAACTTCCCTGACTTCTATGAAAAAGAAATGAAAATGCGTCGAGCATTTCAATATCCTCCTTATGTTTATTTGGCTTTAATTACGATAACAGATGAAAATCTGGGTAAAGTAATTGATATTTCTAAGCGTTTCACAGAAAAATTAATTATGATTTTATCGAATAAATCGATTGTATTAGGTCCAACACCTTCACCAATTGCAAGGATTAAAAAACGTTATCGTTATCAAATCATTATTAAATATCGATTTGAAGATAATTTACAGCGGAAAATTAGTGCAGTAAAAAATGAATTTAATAATGATTTAAAAAAAGATTTACAAATATTAATTGATATAAATCCAAATCAACTTATGTAGAAAGGAATACATTATGAAAAAGATAGCATTTATGGGTACACCTGATTTTTCAGTACCAATTCTCGAAAAATTAATTGAAGATGGATATGAAATTGAACTAGTAGTGACACAACCTGACAGACCTAAAGGGCGGAAGAGAACTTTAACAGCTTCTCCTGTAAAAGAAGCGGCTCTAGAACATAAGCTTAATATTTTCCAGCCTGAAAACTTAAGAACTTCTTATGAAGAAATTTTTAAATACGATATAGATCTTATTGTTACAGCAGCATATGGACAGTTATTACCAAATGAATTATTAGAATATCCTGAGTATGGAAGTATTAATGTACATGCTTCACTTTTACCTGAACTTCGTGGAGGAGCACCGATACATTATTCAATTTTACAGGGAAAAAAAGAAACAGGTATTACAATTATGTATATGGTTGAAAAACTAGATGCTGGAAATATTATTTCACAAGAAGCAATCCCTATTGAACAAACAGATCATGTTGGAATTTTACATGATAAACTATCTGTAGTAGGAGCTGAATTATTAAGTAAAACACTTCCTGATATTTTTAATCGAACAAATCAATCTATCAAACAAGATGATTCAAAGGCGACTTTTGCCCCTAATATCAGTCGTGATTTAGAAAGAATAAACTGGCATGAAGCAAATGATGTTGTTTATAATCACATCAGAGGTTTACATCCTTGGCCAGTTGCCTATACAAGATATAAACAAGATAGAATGAAAATATGGTGGG
>CALZEK010000113.1 GCA_945639745.1 uncultured Bacillaceae bacterium | reverse complement strand
TCTTTTCTGATTGGGCACAAGTTGCACATCTATCACGCGTGATCATTATTTTAGGCTTTACAATCAGTCTTTATATTTTTGGAGATCAACTATATAGTCGTAAACAAATTTTATATGGAATTAGTTTTATTATCTTAGGTTATGTTGGCTTTGCTGCAAGTTTATTTTTAGTCATTAATAATTACGAGGTCGTCCTTTATAATAGCTGGCCCTTTGTTCTATTGTCATTAGTAGGTTTAGGTTTATATATTATATATACTCACTTACTTTTATTTTATCTAAGTATTGTAATTTTAACATTTGGACAATTATTTACAGAGTTTAGTTATACGACTTATAGCTATGCTTTATTAGCCATCTTAATCATAGGATTTGGCTACTTTGTCATCCGTCATGCAAATAAACTCCTTGCTTATTTATTTGGAATTAGTTTGGTCATTAACTTACTCAGCTTAGCACTGTCATTTGAAGGATATTACTATTGGTTTATTGTTTATATGTTTGCTTTTTATTTAATCGCTCACTTTATTCCAAACGAAGTCCTCTCAAAGCCTTTCAAATTATTGAGTTTGGGTAGTATGTTTATTTATAATATGTTTCAAGCAACATGGCTTCAAGATGGTTATTACCAAGATGAAATAGAGTTAAGTGGTCTGTTTTTAGTTATATTATTAATCCTGGTTGCTTTTATGATTATTATTAAGCGAGTCACATTTAAAACAATTGATTATATTTATTTACTATTATTTATTCCAACAATTTATTTACCATATGCGTCGCTGATAACGATTTTAATTTTATTTACCTTGTCATCGGCACTGTTAATTGTTGGTTATCAACATGAACGTCATCAATTAATTACCTACGGAACGGTTGCATTTTTATTAAGTACACTAACAGTTTATATTGAATTTGCATGGAATGTAATGAATAAATCACTCTTTTTCTTAATAGGTGGTTTAATACTCTTTAGTTTTAGTGTGTTATTAGAAAAAAATCGGCGTAAACTAAAAGAGAAAGAGGAGGTGGAGTAAATGAAACGCATTTTATTCTATAGTCTCATACTCTTTCAAATAATTGCTGTTTCAGTTGTTGTGATTCAATATAATTTAATTGATGTGTACGGTAAATCGGCTACATTCAAAGTCCATCAATACGATGAAGAAGACGAGTATTATTATGAAGAGAATATATATGATTTTGAGAGTTATATGTTTGAATTAGAAATTAATAATATATCTAAAGATAAATGGCAAGGAAAAAAAGAAGTTCAGTATAATGACCGAGTTCATGTCTTATTAGAAGAAAATGAAGCAGGAATCTATGAAGTAATTAAAGCAACAGATAAGCAATTAACAACAACTAAAGATAATCAACTTGTTTTAATCGGAAAAGAAATATATGAAAATGATGAAAAAACCTATCATGTCAGTTATGATTTTGAAACAATCAATGTGACAACACATAAAGATTTAATAAAAGATTTAAAAATATCAGATATGAAAAGTGTTAGTTATAAATTTGCTCCATGGAATCAAAGTAAGTTGATAAATATAGAATAAATAAATCATCCTATAAAAGAAATTTTTATAGGATGATTTTAATTTTTAATCACGTTAACCTAACGGATATTTGCTATAATAGAGTTAACTCTGATATTATAGAAAGGGAGATTCGTTTTAGAAAGAGTTTAAATCGATGGATTTATCTACTGAAAAGATTGAAAAATATCGGTAATTTTTACGGAGGTGAATGATATGGCTAAAATATCAAAGGAACAAGTTCTACATACAGCCAATTTAGCAACGCTTGCTATATCTGAAGAGGAAGCAGAAATGTTTAGTAATCAATTGACTGAGATTATTACATTCACAGAAAAAATTCAAAACATAAATACTGAAGGTGTTAAACGCACAATTTATGGTAATGATAATGATAATGTATTAAGAGAAGATAAAGCAATTAGAACAATCACTCAAGAAGAAGCACTAAAAAATGCACCATCACAAGAAAATGGTCAATTTAAAGTGCCATCAATTATGGACTAAGGAGGAAGATCATGTCTTTATATCATTATTCAATTGAAGAATTAGTTAAATTATTACATAAAGGAGATTTAAATGCAGAAGAAACTGCTAAAATGTCACTTGATCGTATTGAAGAAGTAGATGATCAAGTGAAAGCATTTTTAACTGTTAATAAAGATAATGTATTAGCAGATGCTAAAAAACTAGATGAATCAACAGAACCCAAAGAAAGATTATTTGGTATTCCAGGTGGAATCAAAGACAATGTAATGACTAAAGGGGTTCGAACAACATGTGCGAGTAAGTTTTTAGAGAATTTTGATGAACCATTATACAATGCAACATTATTAGAAAAGTTAAACAAAGACCATAGCTTAATGATGGGTAAAGTAAATATGGATGAATTTGCAATGGGGTCTACAACTGAAACTTCAGCCTACCATCCGACATATAACCCGTGGAATTTAGAGCATGTACCTGGTGGTTCAAGTGGTGGATCAGCAGCAGCAGTTGCAGCAGGTGAAGTGATGTATTCAATTGGGAGTGATACAGGTGGATCAATCCGTCAACCATCTTCATTTTGTGGTGTAATTGGTATGAAACCAACTTATGGTTTAATTTCACGTTATGGTCTTGTTTCACTTGCACCATCACTTGATCAAGCAGGTCCAATTACAAGAACAGTTGAAGATAATGCCTATGTACTTGAAACAATTGCAGGACATGACGCATTAGATGCAACATCTGTTAATAGAACCATTCCTAAATATACAGATTCACTTCAAAAAGATGTTAAAGGGCTTAAAATTGCAGTACCAAAAGAATTTTTAGGTGAAGGAGTTTCTGAAGAAGTTCGCGAATCAGTTATGAATGCACTTAAAATGTATGAACTTTTAGGTGCAACTTGGGAAGAGGTTTCACTGCCACATTTAGCATATGCTGATGCAGCTTATACTGTTATTTGTAATGCTGAAGCATCTTCAAGTCTTGCCCGTTTCGATGGCGTGAGATATGGAAAACGAGCAGATGAAACAGAAGATATGATAGAAATGTTAAAGACTTCACGTGGTGAAGGATTTGGTGAAAATGTAAAACGTCGTATTTTACTTGGCACAACAATGTTAAGTGCAGGATATACAGATACGCATTTCATAAAAGCTCAACAAGTAAGAACTTTAATCAAAAATGACTTTGAAGCAGCATTTAAACATTATGATGTTATTGTTGGACCAACTACACCAACAGAAGCTTTCAAAATAGGGGAACAACCTAGTAACGAAGTCATGCATATGAGTGATGTATTAACAGTCCCAGTAAACTTAGCTGGTTTACCCGCAATTTCTGTTCCTTGTGGTTATACAGATGCAGGTTTACCATTAGGATTACAAATTATCGGTAAACATTTCGATGAAAGCACAGTTTACCAAGTTGCTTATGCATATGAACAAGCAACAAATCATCATAAAAAACGTCCAGATTTAGGAGGGGCGAACTAATGAAATATGAAACAGTCGTAGGTATTGAAGTCCATGTGGAATTAAAAACAAATTCAAAAATCTTTAGTCCAAGTCCAAATGCATTTGGTGAAGCACCAAACACAAATATTAATCCAAAAGATCTAGGATTTCCTGGAACTTTACCGTTATTAAATAAAGAAGCAGTAGAATATGGTATGAAAGCGGCAATGGCTTTAAATTGTGAAATTGCTTCAGAAACAATTTTTGATCGTAAACATTATTTCTATCCAGATAGTCCTGCAGCCTATCAAATTTCACAAGATAAACAACCGATTGGTGAGCATGGTTGGATTGATATTGAAGTTGATGGGGAAAAAAAACGTATTGGGATAGAACGTATTCATTTAGAAGAAGATGCGGGTAAACTAACGCATAGTAGTGATGGTTCTTTAGTAGACTACAATCGTCAAGGTACACCGTTAATTGAAATAGTGTCTGATCCTGATATTCGCACACCAGAAGAAGCATATGCCTATTTAGAAAAGTTAAAAAGTATTATTCAATATACTGGTGTTTCAGATGTAAGAATGGAAGAAGGTTCTCTCCGCGCTGATGCGAACATTTCGATTCGTCCAGTTGGTGAAGAGAAATTTGGTACTAAAACAGAATTGAAAAACTTAAACTCATTTGCATTTGTTAGAGATGGAATAGCAGAAGAAGTTAAGCGACAAGCTAAATTACTTGATGCGGGTGAAGAAGTTCAACAAGCATCACGCCGTTATGATGAAAAAACAAAAAAATCTGTCTTAATGCGTATTAAAGGCGATGCAGATGATTATCGCTTCTTCCCTGACCCAGATATTCCCCCACTTCATATTGATGAAGAGTGGAAAGAGCGTGTAAGAAAAGAAATTCCAGAGCTACCAGATGCGCGTCGAGCACGTTACATTGATGAGATGGATTTACCAGTTTATGATGCACAAGTTCTAACCGCAACAAAAGAAATGGCTGACTTCTTTGAAGAAACAGTTGATCATGGTGCTGATGTCAAACAAGTATCTAACTGGTTAATGGGTGATCTACTTGGTTATATGAATAAAGAACTTAAAGAAATTCAAGATTTACCTATTACACCAAAAGATTTAGCCAAAATGATTGAATTGATTAAAGATGGTACAATTTCATCGAAAATCGCTAAACAAGTCTTTAATTACCTTGTTGAAGAAGGTGGCGATCCTGAAGCTTATGTTAAAGATAAAGGACTCGTTCAAATTTCTGATGAAGGTGAATTAACTAAAATAATTGGTGAGGTACTTGATGCTAATGAGCAGTCTGTTACAGACTTTAAAGAAGGTAAAGGTCGTGCACTTGGATTCTTAGTTGGTCAAGTGATGAAGGCAACTCAAGGTCAAGCTAATCCACAAATGGTTAATAAAATATTAAAAGAAGAAATCGAAAAAAGATAATTGAAAATTTGAGGCTGCAAAGAATATCAATTTGTAGCCTCTTATTTTCGTTTTATTTAAACGTATCTGTTCAGACTAGGAGGTTATTAAATGAAAAAAGCACGTATAATTTATAATCCTACAGCAGGTCGTGAGCTATTTAAAAAAGAATTGCCCACGGTTTTAGAGCGTTGTGAAATAGCTGGTTATGAAACATCTGCCCATGCGACTGTTGGTGCTGGTGATGCTGCATTAGCTGCTCAACGTGCGGCTGAAAATAAATTTGATTTAATCATTGTTGCTGGTGGTGACGGAACAATTAATGAAGTTATTCATGGCTTAGCCGACCTTGAATATAGACCGAAAATTGGTATTATTCCAGCCG
>CALZEK010000112.1 GCA_945639745.1 uncultured Bacillaceae bacterium | reverse complement strand
AAGCAAGAAGCACGAGCAATAACAATATATCATCAAGCATTTGATAAATTAGCAGCTAAAAAACAATTATTCCAAGAGCCAAAAGAGAATTTCAAGACAAATTTAGATCGAGAAATAGCAATAACAAAATTTGTGGAAGCGGAATTGTTAGAGTTGAAAAAAGCACAAAACTTATTTGATTGCGAAAATATTCAAGATCCTTTTGGACAAAGTAAAGCAATCTACTTAGCAACATATGATGAAATAACATTTGAAATAAATCAACTTATAAAAAAAGGAGGATCATAATGAAAGTAATTATAACTGGTGACCATGCAGGAATGACATTAAGAAATGAAGTTAAAGCAGTATTAGATGAACTAGGTTTTGACTATGAAGATACGGGTGCAGATTGTAAATCATCTGTTGATTATCCAGATTATGCGTTACCAGCAGCAAAACGCGTAGCTAGTGGAGAGTTCGACCGAGGAATATTTATTTGTGGAACAGGTATCGGAATGTCTATTTCGGCTAATAAAGTCAAAGGCATCCGTTGTGCATTAACACATGATGTCTTCACAGCTAAAGCAACAAGACAACATAATGATTCTAATATATTAGCAATGGGAGAGCGTGTTATAGGACCAGGATTAGCTCATGAAATAGTAAAAACGTGGTTAACAACAGAATATGAAGGCGGTCGTCACCAACGTCGAATTGATAAAATGATGCAAGCAGAAGAATAAAGAGAGGTGATAAGTAATGACTGAACAAAAACCACAAGTCCAAAATGATATGGAATTGATTGTAGATGAATGGATTGATTCAGGTTATTTAAAAGCAGGAGATATCTTTGTTATTGGTTGTTCTACAAGTGAAGTGGCAGGCGAACATATAGGTACTTCAGGTAGTGAACAAATTGCTGCTGATATTTATCACGCATTACTTCGTTTGAAATCAGAAACAGGTGTACAACTTGCCTTTCAATGTTGTGAACATATAAATAGAGCGCTTTTGATTGAAGAGAAAACACGCCAACAAGAAAATTTAAGAGAAGTTCTTGTTATTCCAACAAGAGAAGCAGGTGGAGCAATGCCTGCATATGCATATAAGCAAATGGACAATCCCGTTATGGTTGAACATATTCAAGCAGATGCAGGAATAGATATTGGAACAACATTAATTGGTATGCATTTAAAACATGTTGCAGTTCCTCTTAGATTTAAACAAAAAGACATAGGGTATGCAAAAGCAACAGTTGCTCGCACAAGGCTAAAACGAATTGGTGGAGAAAGAGCAAGTTATACTTTTAAATCGTAAATAAAAATCAGTTATTTATGGTAATTATTGAAGTTTTTGTTATGATAGAAGAGATATAATAATGAAATTAAAATAGGGGGAAATGAAACTAAATGGCAGATTTATCACACTTAAAACAAGCAGACGAAGAATTGTACAAGGCGATAGAAGATGAGACCAATAGACAACAAGACAATATTGAATTAATTGCATCAGAAAACTTTGTAACAGAAGCAGTGATGGAAGCGGCTGGTTCAGTTTTAACAAATAAATATGCTGAAGGCTATCCGGGTAAACGTTACTACGGTGGTTGTGAGCATGTTGATGTTGTAGAAGACTTAGCTCGTGATCGTGCAAAAGAAATTTTTGGAGCTGAGTATGTAAATGTTCAGCCGCATTCTGGTGCGCAAGCAAATATGGCAGTCTATTTTTCAGTTCTTGAGCCAGGTGATACAATATTAGGCATGAACTTGAGCCATGGTGGACATTTAACACATGGAAGTCCTGTTAACTTTAGTGGAAAGCTATATAACTTTGTAGAATATGGTGTAGATAAAGAAACAGAAATGATAGATTATGATGTAGTGATGGAGCTTGCTAAAAAAGAAAAACCAAAAATGATTGTTGCAGGCGCAAGTGCTTATTCACGTACAATTGATTTTGCTAAATTCCGTGAAATTGCAGATGCTGTTGGTGCTTATTTATTCGTTGATATGGCTCATATTGCTGGTCTTGTCGCAACAGGAGATCATCCAAATCCAGTACCTTATTCAGATTTTGTTACAACAACAACACATAAAACATTACGTGGTCCACGTGGTGGAATGATTTTATGTAAAGAAGAATATGGTAAGAAAATTGATAAATCAGTATTTCCAGGCGTACAAGGTGGCCCATTAATGCATGTTATTGCTGCAAAAGCCGTCTCATTTAAAGAAGCATTATCCCCTGACTTTAAAGTATATACAACACAAATTATTAAAAATGCTAAAGCTTTAAGTGATGCACTAACAAAAGAAGGAGTTCGTATCGTATCAGGTGGTACAGATAATCACCTTGTTTTATTAGATGTATCGAAATTAGGGTTAACAGGTAAAGTAGCAGAAGAGGCATTGGATAAAGTTGGTATTACTACTAATAAAAATACAATCCCTTATGATGCAGAAGGACCATTTATTACAAGTGGTGTACGTGTAGGAACAGCTGCTGTAACAACACGAGGCTTTAAAGAAGCTGATATGAAAGAAACAGCAGAAATAATTGCACTTACATTAAAAAACTTAGATAATCCTGAAAAACAAAAAGAAGCGACAGAGCGTGTAGCAAAACTAACAAGTGAACACCCTTTATACGCATAATTAACAAATAGAAAGGATGCATTATAAATGAGTAATGTATTTATATTAGATCATCCACTTATTCAGCATAAAATCACACATATACGTGATGTTGAGACAGGTACAAAAATGTTCCGTGAATTAGTAGATGAAGTTTCGATGTTAATGGCATTTGAAATTACACGAGACTTACCATTAGAAAAAAAGACAATTAACACGCCCGTTACAACAGCAGAATCAAATGTCATTGCTGGGAAAAAAATCGGTTTAATTCCTATTTTACGAGCAGGACTAGGTATGGTGGATGGAATGTTAGAACTATTACCATCTGCTAAAGTGGGGCATATTGGATTGTATAGAGATCCAAAAACATTGCTTCCTGTTGAATATTATGTAAAACTACCAACAGATATTGAAGAACGAGATTTAATTGTTTTAGACCCAATGCTTGCAACAGGTGGATCGGCAAATGATGCAATTGATTCATTGAAAAAGCGTGGTGCAAAATCAATTAAATTAATGTGTTTAATCGCAGCTCCAGAAGGTATAAAATTAATTCAAGAAAACCATCCAGATGTCGATGTTTACTTAGGGGATTTGGATGAGAAATTAGATGAAAAAGGTTATATTATTCCAGGACTGGGAGACGCAGGCGATCGTTTATTTGGAACAAAATAAGAACAAAGACTAAAGCTAATATTAGCTTTAGTCTTTTTTTAATAAAAATATAGGTTATTACTTTTAATTTTAAAATAAGATGTTATAATAAATTCTACAACAATAATCATAATTATCAGAATATATTAACGTTTTGTGAAAGTTTAGTCATTTTACTGTACTATATAAAAATAAACAGTATAATAAATATAATAATTAGAATATTAAAAATAACTCGATGACAGGAAAAAAGGAATAAATAAACGTAATTACAGAGATCTAGGGTTGCTGGAAGCCTAGAATTACAATTTATTCTGACATCATCCTTGAGTGTCGCTTTGAACAGATTTTATTTAAATCTAACTAGATGTGACCAGGTGTTTTACACAAAAATACCTGTTACCAAAATAGGCTTAATGATAAGCCTAGTGAGATGATCTTTGTAAAAAGATTATAAACATGCCTGGGTGGTACCGTGAAAAGCAACTCTTTTCTCCCCAAAAATACTGTCTTTATGACGTATTTTGGGAGGAAAGAGTTTTTTATGTAAGAAAAATAAATTTAATAAGGCTTTTAAAACTAAAATAAGGAGGAAAATAAATGAAAACTGAAGTAAAAAACAAGCCACTTGTTGCAGAAAAAGAAGAAGAGAAAGTTATAAGTGGTGCTGATTTATTAGTAGATCTTCTTATAAAAGAAGAAGTAGATACTGTTTTCGGTTATCCAGGTGGCGCAGTCTTACCTATATATGATGCTTTGTATAGAAGTAATGGAGACTTTAAACATATTTTATCAAGACATGAACAAGGCTCTATATTTGCAGCAGAAGGTTATGCTAGAGTGACAGGCAAACCAGGTGTTGTTTTAGCTACATCAGGACCAGGTGCAACAAATTTAATTACTGGTATAACGGATGCGATGATGGACTCTCTTCCACTAGTTGTTTTTACAGGACAAGTTTCTAAACAAGTGATTGGAACAGACGCTTTCCAAGAAGCAGATTTACTAGGTATTACGACACCGATTACTAAGTATAATTATCAAGTTGATGATGTAAGTGAATTACCAAGAATCATCAGAGAGGCATTCCACATTGCAACAACAGGTAGACCAGGCCCAGTTGTCATTGATTTTCCTAAAAATATAGCAGAAGCTATCTCAAATGTGAATTATGATACAACGCTTGATTTACCAGGATATCAACCTACAATGTCACCCAATCCATTACAAATTGTTAAATTATTAGAAGCATTAAGCGAATCAAAAAAACCACTCATTTTATCAGGTGCAGGAGTTCAATTTGCTGATGCAACAGAAGAATTGAAAGAATTTGCAGAAAAGTATGAATTACCAGTCGTTAATACTTTGCATGGACTTGGTAACTTCCCAGGGTCACATCCATTGTCATTGGGAATGGGCGGTATGCACGGTTCTTATGCAGCAAATAATGCCTTATATGATTGTGATTTATTGATCAATATTGGAGCGAGATTTGATGATCGTCTAACAGGTAATTTAGAAAAATTTGCACCTCAAGCAAAAGTAGCTCACGTAGATATTGACCCAGCAGAAATAGGGAAAAATGTTCCGACAGAACTACCTATTGTAGCTGATGCAAAAAAAGCTTTACAGGCACTATTAAAAACAGATGTTGAAATGCCTGACCATTCAGAATGGAAAGCAACAATTAATAAAAATAAAGAAGATTATCCTTTATGGTATAACGATTCAGATGATTTTATTTCACCACAATGGTTAATGAAAAAAATTCACGAACATAGTAATGGTGAAGCAATTGTTACAACAGATGTAGGTCAACATCAAATGTGGGCAGCACAGTTTTATACTTTAGATAAACCTAATCACTGGGTAACTTCAGGTGGACTTGGATCAATGGGCTTTGGGCTTCCATCAGCAATCGGTGCTCAATTTGGAAAACCAGATAAGCTTGTAGTCTCAATTTCAGGTGACGGTGGTTTTCAAATGAATTTACAAGAACTAATTCTATTAAAGCAATGGAATTTACCGGTGAAAGTGTTTATTTTAAATAATGCTGCCTTAGGTATGGTAAGACA
>CALZEK010000111.1 GCA_945639745.1 uncultured Bacillaceae bacterium | reverse complement strand
GTGTCCCTGTAATATTATCATGCTTGAATGTCTCTTCCATTTCTTTAATATATTATTAAATACTGTCGTAATTGGATCTGATATTGAACTAATATTTAATGCTTCTAACGCTGTAATAAGAATTGGTATCAAAATAAATACATAAAGAACATTAGCTAACACACTTGAAATACTTAATGATTTTTCACCAGTACTTGAATCTGGATTTATTCGATTAAACCAATTATCAGCACCTAAACTTAATAAGAACTTAAATACAATTTCTTTAACTAATTTAGCTACAAACAAACCAATTAGTAAAATAATTGCAGCGGCAAATAGGTTCGGAATAAACGCTAATAGTTTATCCATCATATTTGTCACTGGCTGTGAAACTGATTGCATTCCTAATACATCTAGGATTGATGGAATAAATAGAATAAAGATTAAGTAATAAACAATTTTTCCAATTGTATTAAGAATATCTTTACCTTGTTCCGGACTACGAATGATAGGTAACTTACTCATTGCTGTATGAAGCCCTAATTTTGTAAGTCCTTTAGTTATAATTGCTTTTGCTACAGTTGCAATCACCCAAGCAAGTAGTAAGAGTAATAGTGCGTAAATGATATTCGGTATTGCTTGGATTAATTGGTCGAACATATTATCCAATGAATTTGTTAGATTTGACATTTTATCTCTCCTTTTTAAAATTGTGTTATCTATAGCTTTCCACAATCTCATTTTTTTAAACATATTTTTTGAGTTTTTTTAAAGTACCTTTGATTGAATCTTGTTATGACAAACTCTCTACACATTTTTTTATTTTAAAATTTTATTTTGAAGCAAAAAACTATCTTATCTCAAAGTAGATACTTTATAC
Source organism: uncultured Bacillaceae bacterium (assembly GCA_945639745.1). GTDB lineage: Bacteria > Bacillota > Bacilli > Bacillales > Amphibacillaceae > Pseudogracilibacillus. The sequence continues at coordinate 4,492 of CALZEK010000111.1, read as the reverse complement.
TAAAAACAAATTTGATATAAAATAAGACTTATAAAAGGAGTAGATAAACATGTTTCATTATACAGTCACAACAAATGAGTCTATAGAGGACGCTATTCAAACATTAGAAGAAGAATTGAAAAAAGAAGCTTTTGGTATCTTATGGCAGTTTAATATCAAAGACACGTTAGAAAATAAAGGATTTGATTTTGATACATCATATCAAGTACTAGAGGTTTGTAATCCTAAAGAAGCAAAAGATATTCTAGAACAAGACTTATTAGCTGGTTATTTTTTACCTTGTAAAATCGTTGTTTATGAAATAGATAATAAAACACTCATTGGATTACCTCGTCCCTCAAAACTTATTTCAATGGTAGAAAATGACGTTTTAGCAACTCAAGCAAAAGAAATTGAAGAGAAATTAATTGCTTGTCTCGATAAAAGTATTCGTTAATCACCACATAAAAAAACAGGCTCAAAAGAGCCTGTTTTTTTTATTTTAAAGAATTCTTATTTTAACAATCTAATTTAGTTAGTTAAATATAATTAAAGCAATCACAATAAAAACAATGATTGTTACAGCATAGATGACAATTTGCTTACGTAATCCTGTTTTTAGCCAATTTTCTTCATACTCTTCTGAACGTTCTGCATATATTTTGGCTGTATCTCCATCAGCTTTATGCTTTTTCATTTTATTTTCTTCTTCTCTAAAAACGACAAAAGTTCCTACAAGTGCAATAATTAAAATCAGACTTAAAAAGATAATCATACCAATACTCATAGCAATTCCTCCTTATTCAGATTCGACAATTAATGTTTTCAAATAATCGAATCAGTTTATTCAAATGAATTAGTTAAACGGAATTAAAGATAACTTTTACCTCTTGAGTATGTCTTATTTTAATTATATTCTTTAATCATAAAATACACAAGAACTATATTTTTAATAATCTTGCATTAATCGCGACAATAATCGTACTCATACTCATTAAAATTGCTCCAATAGCTGGACTTAATATGATACCAATAGGTGCTAAAACACCTGCTGCTAATGGAATTGCAAATATATTATATCCTGTTGCCCACCATAAATTTTGAACCATTTTACTATATGTTTTTTTAGATAATTCCATTAAGGTAACAACATCTTTGGGATCACTTTTCACTAAAACGACATCAGCTGTCTCCATTGCAACGTCAGTTCCAGCACCTATTGCTATACCTAGGTCAGCTGTCGCAAGTGCTGGTGCGTCATTAATACCATCTCCAGTCATGGCGACTTTCCAACCTTTTGCTTGAATTTCTTTTATCTTGTCAGCCTTATGATCTGGAAGTACTTCAGGATAAACTTCTTCAATTCCAAGTTGATTCGCTACCCAGTGAGCAACTTTTTCATTATCACCTGTTAACATAACAGAATGAATACCATTTTTCTTTAATGTAGCTATTGCCTCTTTTGCTGATTGGCGAATAATATCTGCAAGAGCAATCATCCCAATTAATTTATCTTCAACTAAAACAAACACAACCGTTTTTCCTGCTTTTGACATTTCATTAAATTTGTCAGTATCATAAGTCATGTTTTTATCATTTACATACCCTGGACTAACAACATTTACTCTTTTGCCAGCAATATTTCCTTCAATACCTTTTCCAGTAATTGATTGAAAATCGGTAATTTGCTTCAATTCTAATTCTTTTTCCAATGCAGATTTTACCATGCCTACAGCAATCGGATGTTCCGATTCTTGTTCTAAACTTGCTCCGTATGTTAAAACATCCTCGTCTGTGTATCCTTCACTTGCTACAATGTCTGTGACACCAAATTTACCTTCAGTTAATGTACCTGTTTTATCAAAGACAACAGCATCTAAATTACGTGCTTCTTCAAACTGTGTTCGGTTACGAATTAACAAACCATTTTTAGCAGAAATAGTTGTTGATACAGCTACTACCAACGGCGCAGCAAGTCCAAGTGCGTGTGGACAAGTAATAACCATCACCGTAACCATTCGTTCGAGTGATGTATCAAATGAATAACCGAGCATTAACCAAATAACGAGCGTTAAAATTCCAGCAGTTAAGGCAAGATAGAAAAGCCATTTAGCTGCGCGATCTGTAAAGTTTTGTGATTTCGATCTTGATTCCTGTGCTTCTTTAACTAATGTTATAACCTGTGATAAATATGATTCTTCACCCGTTTTTGATACTTCAATTGTTAGTGAACCTTCATTATTAATCGAGCCACCAATAACTTCATCGTCCACCCCTTTATCCACAGGAACAGATTCACCAGTCAGCATTGATTCATCAACTGTTGAAGCACCTGATTCTATTAGCCCGTCAACTGGAATTTTTTCACCGGGTTTAACAAGTACACGGTCTTTATTTTTTAATTCAGATGTCGGAACATCTTCAACCTCACCATTTTCAGTTAAGCGATGCGCTTCATTAGGCATCAATTCTACTAATTTTTCTAATGCATTCGACGCTCCCATAACCGAACGCATTTCAATCCAATGACCAAGTAACATTATATCTACAAGTGTTGCCAGCTCCCAAAATAAATCATGACCTTCCCAGCCAAATACGGTGAGCGTACTATATCCATACGCTATCGTAATCGCAAGTCCAATCAGTGTCATCATTCCTGGACTTTTTTCTTTTAACTCGCTGATTCCACCTATAATAAATGGCCAACCACCATAGAAAAATACAAATGTTGATAAGGCTAGTAAGATAAATTGATCATTTGCAAAACGCCAATCCACACCTAAAAACCCTTGAATCATTGGTGATAAGATTAAAATCGGAATTGTAATAATTAAAGATATAAAGAAACGTCTTTTAAAATCTTTTACCATATCACCGTGATCATGTCCATGATGATCGCTTTCATGATGATCATGATTATGCTGTTTTGTTTCTTCTTGTTGATTATGCATGTTTATTCTCCTTTCTGAATCAATTTTATTAATTTGTTTATTTCATTATAATTAGTAAATATCAAGATTGTATCAAGATAAAATTCTGAAATTTTTATTAAAAAAGACTAAATCATAAATGATTTAGTCTTTTCATTTAGGCAGATTTTACTCTTGATTTAATAACCGGATAACCTAAATCCTCAATCGCCTTTTCAATTGCTTCTATCGTTGTAATATCAGCATCAAAATTGACTCTCACACGACTCGAATTAAATAATACCTCAATACTTTCTTGTTTAATTCCTTCTAATCCTTTTAAGGCATTTTCTATTTTTTGTAAACATGACGGACACGACAACGTTTCTAAATTAATAACTGCTTTTTGCATATTTAATCCTCCTCATTTTTTTATTAACGATAATAGGCTTGGTCTGCTTCTGCTAACATTTGATAAACTCCTTTAAATGCTTCACAAGCTCCTGTTGGAATCGTGTAATTATTCGTCACTTGTCTTAGTGACTCAAATTCGATATCTAAATTAATCTCTGCCTGATTTGCTTCTTTTAATTCTGTATCGATTCTTTCAAATAAATGTCGTACATCAAATACTTCCGGATGAGTTCCTCCGTGTACTTTTGTCAGTGCCTTGCTATACATATTTAATTTAGCATGATTTTTATCCATAATTTCAAAAAAGTTTTTAGTTTGTTTTGTCATGAAAATCTCCCTCCCCTAATTTTATTATTATTTAAGCAGATTTTACTCTTGATTTAATAACCGGGTAACCTAAATCCTCAATCGCCTTTTCAATTGCTTCTATCGTTGTAATATCAGCATCAAAATTGACTCTCACACGACTCGAATTAAATAATACCTCAATACTTTCTTGTTTAATTCCTTCTAATCCTTTTAAGGCATTTTCTATTTTTTGTAAACATGACGGACACGACAACGTTTCTAAATTAATAACTGCTTTTTGCATATTTTTTCTCTCCTTGTCATAATAGTTTTATAATAACTATCTCTTTCTATTATTAATATAACGTACTTATCTATTTATTAACTTGATCTATATCAAGTTTGACTCATTTTTTTAATCGATAACGAAGCAAACGCATTCCATTTAAAATAACAACGAATATACTTAATTCATGCGCTAACATACCAATTGACATATTCATCCAATCACTAAACAATAAGCCTGCTAGTAAAATGACAACAACACCAATAGCTATGACAATGTTTTGAATCATATTACGTGAAATTGCTTTAGTTAAACCTAATGCATGATTTAAATGACTAAAATCAGAATTCATCAAGACAACATCTGATGTTTCAATAGCTACGTCTGTTCCACTACCCATTGCAATACCAATATCAGCTAATGCAAGTGAAGGACTATCATTCACTCCATCTCCAACAAATGCAACAATTTGTCCTTTTTCTTGAATGTTTTCAATATATGCTGCTTTATCTTCTGGCAACATATTCCCATGTGCTTCTGTTAAACCAAGTTCACGGGAAACAAGATCAACTGTCCCTTGATTGTCTCCTGAAAGTACCACGAGATTTTTAATTCC
>CALZEK010000110.1 GCA_945639745.1 uncultured Bacillaceae bacterium | reverse complement strand
ATGTCATTAAACGAAGTTGTTGTTGTGAGTGCACTAAGAACACCAATTGGAGCTTTTAATGGTACCCTAAAAGATGTAAGCGCTATAGATTTAGGTGCATTAGTAATTAAATCAGTTTTAGAAGATGTAAATGTAAATAAAGAAGATGTAGATGAAGTAATTATGGGAAATGTCTTGCAAGCAGGTTTAGGGCAAAACCCAGCACGTCAAGCATCGATACAGGCAGGAATACCTAATCATGTCCCCTCATTTACTTTGAATAAGGTCTGTGGTTCAGGATTGAAATCTGTTCATTTAGCAGCTCAATCTATCATGTTAGGAGACGCAGACATTGTTGTTGCTGGAGGAATGGAAAATATGAGTTTAGCGCCCTATTTGCTAGAAGGAGCTAGAAATGGCTATCGAATGGGCGATAAAACAACAGTAGATAGTATGATAAAAGACGGTTTATGGTGTGCGTTTAATGATTATCACATGGGAGTTACAGCTGAAAATGTTGCTTCTGAATATAAATTAACAAGAGAAGAACAAGATGAATTTTCCAAGTGGAGTCAATCCAAAGCAATAAAAGCTCAAAACGAAGGAAAATTCACAGATGAAATAGTTTCTGTGGAAATACCTCAAAGACGTGGAGAAGCTATTATATTTTCAGAAGATGAATATATAAAACCAAACACAACAGAAGAAAGTCTAGCAAAGTTAAGACCAGCTTTTAAAAAAGAAGGTACAGTGACAGCAGGAAATGCATCTGGTATTAACGATGGCGCAGCAGCTGTATTGTTAATGAGTCGTGAAAAAGCAGAAATGTTAGGGCTAGAACCACTAGCGACAATTGTAGCAAATGCAAGTACAGGTCTTGACCCTAAAGTGATGGGACTTGGGCCAATTGAATCCACAAGAAAAGCACTTAAAAAAGCAAAATTAAATGGAGCTGATCTGGACTTAATTGAGGCAAACGAAGCATTTGCAGCACAAGCTTTAGCAATAAGTAAAACACTTGAATTTTCTGAAGAAAAGCTTAATGTTAATGGTGGAGCAATAGCTTTAGGACACCCAATTGGTGCGAGCGGAACACGTGTATTAATTACTTTAATGCACGAATTAAGGCGTCGCGATGGTAAGTATGGTCTTGCAACTTTGTGTATTGGTGGTGGACAAGGTATTGCAACAATAATAAAAAGAGATTAGTCAGGAGGAGTAAAATGAAGAAAATATATACTGATTTTGAAAAAGCTGTAGAAGATATTAAAGATGGTATGACAATTATGGTTGGAGGTTTTGGATTAGTAGGAATTCCAGAGAATCTCATTAAAGCAGTACAAAACAAGGGAACAAGAGATTTAACAGTTATATCTAATAATTGTGGTGTTGATGATTGGGGTTTAGGTTTACTTTTAAAAGATAAGCAAATAACTAAAATGATTGCTTCTTATGTAGGTGAAAATAAAGAGTTCGAACGTCAATATTTAAATGAAGAACTGGAAGTTGAATTAGTGCCTCAAGGAACACTTGCAGAAAAAATTCGTGCAGGTGGTGCAGGTATTCCAGCATTTTATACGCCAGCTGGTGTAGGCACAGTTATAGCTGAAGGCAAAGAGACAAAGGTTTTCAACGAAAAAGAGTATTTATTAGAGGAATCCTATACGGCTGATGTGAGTTTAGTAAGAGCTTGGAAAGCAGATAAAATGGGGAATTTAGTCTATAGAAAAACAGCTCAAAACTTCAATCCAATTATCGCAACAGCTGGAAAAATAACAATAGCAGAAGTGGAAGAAATTGTTGAAGTGGGTGAATTAGACCCAGATGAAATAGATACACCAAGTATTTATGTTCAAGGTATTATCCAAGGAAAACAAGAGAAAAGAATCGAAAGATTAACAGTGAAGGAGGATTAAGTATGAGTAAAAATAATCGTGTTACGATCGCAAAACGTGCAGAAAAAGAGTTAAAAGATGGTTATTATGTTAATTTGGGCATCGGTATGCCTACGATGGTAGCAAATCATATTTCAGAAAATAAACAAGTTGTATTACAATCAGAAAATGGTTTGTTAGGTATCGGACCATATCCTACTAAAGATGAAGTCGATCCTGATTTAATCAATGCGGGTAAAGAAACAGTAACAGCTATTCCAGGAGCAAGCTTTTTTGATAATGCAACATCCTTTGCAATGATTCGTGGTGGTCATGTAGATTTAGCCATTCTTGGTGGTATGGAAGTCGCTGAAAATGGAGACTTGGCGAGTTGGATGATTCCAGGTAAAGTTGTCAAAGGAATGGGTGGTGCTATGGACTTAGTTCACGGAGCTAAAAAAGTCATTACGATTATGGACCACACAACTAAAGACGGTAAACCTAAAATATTAAAAGAATGTTCACTCCCTTTAACTGGTGCAGGTGTCATTGACCAGATTATTACTGAACGTGCAGTGATTAATGTGACAAAAGAAGGTCTTGAATTAATTGAAGTGGCAGAAGGTTATACATTAGATGATGTCGTTGATTCAACAGAAGCAGAATTAATTATTTCTGATCATGTGAAATACGATGCGTATTAATTAAAATTAAACACCCTAAAAATTTTAGGGTGTTTTTTATTTTAATTAAATAACGTGATATAATGACGGCTAGGAGGCATTAGCTTATGAAGATTATAACTGTAACAGGCTATCGATCAATGGAACTGGGTATTTTTAAAGAATCAGATGAAAGAATTAAGTACATAAAAAAAAGTATAGAGAATAGATTAATCGCTTTGATTGAAGAGGGATTGGAATGGGTCTTGACTTCTGGACAAATGGGTGTTGAATTATGGACTGCAGAAGTTTTAATAGAATTAAGAAAAACGTATGATATTAAATTTGCTATTATTCCAGCATTTGAAAATCATCATAGTCGTTGGCCTGATGAAATAAAAATAAAATATGCAGAACTTATTCAAGCAGCAGATTTTTATGATGCTATCTATCAAGGTGATTATAAAGCACCCTATCAATTTAAAGAAAGAGATTTATGGATGATTAATAAAAGTGATGGTTGTTTAATCTTAATGGACCCAGAATATCCAGAGAGTACAAGTTATTTTCATAATTTAGCAGAGCAAGCGGATAATTATTTAATTATGTATATTACCCCTGCCGATATTGAAGATGTAGTTGAGGAAATGGCGATGTTAGATCCTGATTATTGGAATCAATAAAAGTAAATTTAAAAGAGGTGAGTTAATGGTAGAGATAGTTGCCCATCGTGGGAGTTCAGGAAAGTTTCCAGAAAATACAATGCGTGCATTTATTGAAGCAGCAAAAACACAAGTAGATGGAATTGAAATGGATGTACGTTTTACAAAAGATAAAGAGTTAGTTGTGATTCATGATGAAACAGTTGATAGAACAACAGATGGCAGAGGAAAAGTTTCAGAGTATACTTTACGTGACTTAAAAAAATTAAATGCTGCAGCGAACTATCCTCAATATGATAAAGAAGAAATCTTAACTTTAAAAGAATATTTAGATTGGGCAAGTAAAACAAAACTTACTTTATATATAGAATTAAAATATAGTAAAGACACCTATCATGAATACGAATCAGATGTCTTAGCACTATTAAATAAATATGATATAAAGGATCAATTAATTATTTCGTCATTTAATCCACAAGGGTTAAAAAAACTAGCTGAACTAGCACCTGAATTAAAACTAGGTTTATTATATTCTAAAAAGATAAAACAACCTGATAAATATATTAAAGAATTAGGAATTGACTATCTTCATCCATCCAAAAAAATAACGGATAAAAAATTAGTCAAACTAGCCTTGAAACATAAAATACCAATCAGAGTTTATACATTAAACTCAGAAAAAGAAATAAAGAAATATTTAAAAATGAATTGTTCAGCAATTATTACAGACTATCCTAAGCGTGCCTTATTGTTAAAAAAACAAATGAAAAAAAGACGTTCAATAAGCTGTTCTATAATAATTGTGATACTTGCATTCATCATAAGTACATTAAGAAAAAATAAAGTTTATTAATAAAATTGCTATAAAAATCAGTCTGTTATACAATAAATTTGTTTGAATATAAGTTTAGATGTAAAAGGAGGAGCTTTTTTTGAATACAACATGGAATTGGTTATGGGACAAACATGATGAAGTGAAAAACATGTTTAGTTTTTTTGTTAAATCTAAAAAACCATCAAAAGAAACAAGTTTAACAGATGGTTCAAAGTCAGACTTATATAAAAGTAATCGAGATAGAAATGAAGGCGGAAAAAAAGAACCTCGAAGTTATAATTTTGCTCAAAAATTAGGTTTAGTACTTGGTCCATTAACTTTTATCTTAATTTTAACTTTATTTACACCAGAAAGTTTAAATCCCGAAGCACGTGCAGTGCTAGCTAGTACAAGTTGGATAGCTATTTGGTGGATGACAGAAGCAATACCGATTCCAGCGACGTCATTGTTACCTATTATCTTGTTTCCATTAACTAATAGTTTAGATGTAGGAGCAACAACCTCTGCCTATGGAAGTGGAACAATATTTCTATTTATGGGTGGATTTATGATTGCTTTGACAATGGAGAAATGGAATTTACATCGCCGAATCGCATTATCAATTATTTCTATTGTAGGGACAAATTCTAATTTAATTATTTTAGGTTTCATGGTTTCAACAGGCTTTTTATCAATGTGGATTTCAAATACGGCTACAGCAATGATGATGGTACCAATAGGTCTTGCTATTATTTATCAAGTTGCTGAAGCGTTAAAAGATCGACCTGAAATTGACACATCAGATGAGAACTTTAAGTTCGGTAAAGCACTTATGCTTGGAATAGCTTATTCAGCTTCTCTTGGGGGGATATCAACATTAATTGGAACGCCGCCTAACACATTATTAGCAGGAGCAATTAATACGACTTATGGTATTGAGTTATCCTTTGCAAGGTGGATGTTATTTGGTGTGCCTATTTCATGGACATTTATATTAATTACTTGGATTTATTTAGTGAAATTTGCTTATCCTTCAGGATTTAAAGAGTTACCAGGTGGTAAAGAAGTAGTAGAAAATGAAAAAAGAGCACTAGGTAAAGCATCTTATGAAGAAAAAGTAGTATTTATAGTATTTATTTTTGCAGCACTTGCCTGGATTACGCGCTCATTTTTATTACAAAAATTTATACCTAATTTAGACGATACGATGATTGCGATCATTGCATCGCTTATCTTGTTTACAATCCCATCTAAAAATAGACCTGGGGATCGTTTATTAGATTGGAATACGGCCTTGAAATTAACTTGGGGTATTTTACTCTTATATGGTGGTGGAAACGCAATTGCAGCAGGAATTGTTGAATCTGGCTTAACAGCTTTGATGG
>CALZEK010000109.1 GCA_945639745.1 uncultured Bacillaceae bacterium | reverse complement strand
AGGTGCTAAGCCAAGCGCAGTTCCTAATTCCGTATATGGTGCTACTGAACCAATGATAATACCGAGTGTTGTAATAGTGGTCATAATAAATGATGGATAACTTTCGACAAACGGGATTTTTGGTGTTCTTAATGTATACAACACAAGCGTTTGTGTCCATAATGAAACAATAAACCAGCCCGATTGGAAAATAGATACGAATACTTCTTGTTGTTCTGCTCCTAACGATTGATAACTTCCGCCAGCTAAATTCGGAGCAACAAATAGAAACATTATAAGGAAAGTTGTCACATCAAAGATCGAACTCGTTGGCCCAAACCAAATCATAAATTTTTGAATGCCTGCTGCTTCCCATTTTTTAGGAGTATAGAGATATTCTTTATCCATATTGTCCCATGGTATAGACATCGATGAAATTTCATATATTAAACCTAAGAACAAGAGCTGAATAGGTAACATTGGCAAGAACGGTAAGAAAATACTAGCAATTAAAACAGAGAATACATTTCCAAAATTGGAACTTGTCGTTGCTTTAATATATTTCATTGTATTACCGAAAATTTTTCGTCCGGCTAGTATTCCTTTTTCAAGAATCATTAAATCTTTTTCAAGCAAAATAATATCAGCTGACTCTTTTGCGATATCTACTGCGTTGTCTACGGAGATTCCTACGTCAGCAGCTCTAAGTGCTGGAGAGTCATTAATTCCATCTCCTAAAAAGCCAACGACGTGCCCGTTTTCTCTTAAAATACCAACCAATTTAGATTTTTGTGTTGGATTTAATTTTACGAACAGATTATATTCTTCAACAATTTCACTTAACTCTTCATCTGTTTTATTAATTAATTGATCACCTGTAATAACGTTGTCTGTAGGGATTCCAACTTGGTTTGCTACAGATATAGTGACTAATTCATTATCACCTGTCATTATCTTTACATCAACAGCATGATCATTTAAAGCCTGAATCGCTTCTTTTGTTGATTCTTTTGGTGGATCTAGGAAAGCAAGATACCCAATAAGAACCATACCAGCTTCATCTTTTACTGAAAATTCATCAACTGGACTGGGGTTTGTTTTTTGAGCAACACCAAGTACACGCAAACCTTGCTCATTTAAACGACTAACTTGAGTCAAAACATGCTGACGTTCTTCATCCGTTAACTCATGTATTTGCCCGCCATAGTCTACATAATCAGAAACGGAAACCATTTCTTCTATAGCACCTTTAGTAATCATTTGCGTTTTACCTGTTTGATCCGCTACCACAACACTTAAACGACGTCGTTCAAAATCAAATGGTATTTCATCTACTTTTGTATAGTTATACTGAGCAAGATCTAGCTGCTCTTCACTTGCTTTAATAATCGCTTCATCCATTAAATTACCTAAACCTGTTTGATAGTAACTATTGAGATAAGCATGACGCAACACTCGGTCGCTGTCTTCTCCATCAATATCTAAGTGATATTGGAGGACGATGTTATCTTGAGTAAGTGTTCCAGTTTTATCTGTAACTAAAACATCGATGGCTCCAAAGTTTTGAATACCATGTAAATTACGTACAATAGTTCCTTCTTCTTTCATGTCGTTAGCACCTTTAACTAAGTTGGTGGTAACAATCATCGGTAACATTTCTGGAGTAAGACCAACGGCTATTGAAATACCAAATAATAATGCCTGTAGCCAGTCTCCTTTAGTGAGACCATTAATTAAAATAACCACAACGGCCATAATGACCATAAAGCGGATTAATAATAGTGAAGTTTTTTCAATACCTACATCAAAACTCGTTTTTGGCGGTTCATTAGCTAATTCATCCGCAATGCCCCCAAATAACGTATCATTACCTGTTTTAATCACAATTCCCTCAGCACTTCCACTGATTACTTCGCTACCTGTAAATGCAAGAGTCTCATAGCCTGTTTCATTTGTTACTTCTGTTATTTCAGTCTGAGCTCTTTTCTCAACTGGATAACTTTCTCCTGTAAGAGAAGTTTGTGAGATAAACAAATCTTTTGTTTGAATTAATCGAATATCTGCTGGAATCATATCACCAGCTTTTAGCCGAACTAGGTCACCGATTACGATGTCTTCTGTTCTTATCTCAGTATATTTGCCGTCGCGTTTAACAGCCGATGTTACTTCAACCATCGATTCCAGTTGTTCAACAGAACGATTCGAACGAATTGTCTGGATTAAGGTCATCGTACCACTTAGCAAAACAAGCACAACGATAATCAAAGAGCCCAACGCTTCCTGTTCTCCTGCTGGTACCAATACATAATCTGTCAAAAATGAAACAAAAGCTAATCCAAATAATACAAGTGTAAAGGGTGTGAAATATGCCTCTACAATAATATGCCATAATGACTTTTCTGTTCCGTAATCTATTTCGTTGTCGCCAAATTTTTCTCTTATTCGATCTGCTTTTTCATAACTATGTCCATCTTCTGTTGCATCGAATATTTCCCAGATCTCTTTGATTGGTTTACTTGCTAACTCAAAATAATCTATTTTTTTAATGTCTTTAATCATTCTCTCCATTCCCTTCTTTTATCATATCTAGTATTATGATAGGTGTCTTCAGCCACCTAACACTCTAGAAATAATACATAAGAAGAATTTGATTACTTCGTTACTAATTTTTTCTGCTAAATTAAAATGTACCTTTTTATCATTTTGATACCTCCTTATTTTAATCATTAAAATAAAGACTTGCTAGAAAATATAAAAAGCTCCCACCGATAGACAGTGAGAGCTCTGTTTTAAAAATATCCACTAAATAAAAGCATACTGATAGTATACTTGATGATTTTTTCGTGGAGTTTCAGCACTATACAACGTAAACATATACATGTTAGCTACGTTAAAAAATTCCTTACATCGAAAATTTCTGTTATACCCGTTGGCGTCTCTAGACGTTCCTGGGCAGTAGCCTGTGTTTGTATAGGAGCCTCTGCCTAACAAATCATATTAAGTTTTTTGATTCACTTAAAATTATAACAGGTATACCTTCGATAAACAAATTTTACTAACCTATTCCTAATAATTATCCAAAAAGAACAAAAGTTTGTAAATAGATTCAAAAAATTGAGCTATGTTACTTTTCTTGGTACGATATATCAGGTTAACTAATTAACCAATCAAATCAAACAGAAAATTACTTTGAAGAGAGAAGGATTTTTAAATGAAATATGTCATTGTAGGCTCGTCTCACTTTGGTTATGAAGCAGTTCAAACGATTTTAGAAGCTGAACCTAAAGCTGAGATTCATTTATACGAACGTGGAGATAAAGCATCATTTATGAGTTGTGGAGCGCAATCTTACTTAGAAGGAATCGCTCAATCTCCAGATGAGATTCACTATGCAAATGAAGATTCTTACATAAAACAAGGAATTAATATTCATTTAAATAGTGACGTCGTCGGTTTGGATCCAGAAGAAAAAACCATTACGGTGAAAACAGATCAAGGAGAAGAAGCAGCAAGCTATGACAAATTGCTATTATCTCCTGGTGGATATGCACCTCGTCTGAATATTCCAGGCAAAGATATGGAGCACGTCTATACTTTCCGTGGACGAGATGATGCTGAAATCGTTAAAGCTCGTATGGCGGACGCTAAAAAAGTAATCGTCATTGGTGCAGGTTATATTGGTATTGAAGTTGCAGAAGCTTTTGCACGAAATGGGCAAGAAGTAACTGTTCTTGATGCGGTCGATCGCTTCTTACCTACTTATTTAGATGAAGAATTTTATACAAGTCTTTCTGAAGAAGCTGAGAAAAAAGGCTTAATCTTTAAAGGTAAAGAATTTGCACAAGAAGTATTATCTGAAAATGGTGTGGTGACTGGCCTAGTTACCGACCACGGAGAATACGAAGCAGACACTATTATTATGGCTTGTGGTGTTAAGCCTGATACAGCTTGGTTAAAAGACGCATTAAAAGTCGATGAAAAAGGCTTTGTTCTAACAAATGACTATCTAGAAACATCCGCTAAAGATGTATACGCTGGTGGAGATGCGACATACCTACACTTCAACGCAACAGGCAATGATATGAATATTGGTTTAGCAACAAATGCTAGAAAACAAGGCGTAACTGCAGCGAAAAATGCCCTTGGTGGAAAAGTAAAAGCACCAGGTGTGAATGGAACCTCTGGTTTAGCTTTCTTTGATTTAAAATTTGCAACGACAGGAATCAAAGATTCGACTATCCATACATACGATGGCGAAGTTAAATCGTTCTACTGCGAAGAAAAAATTCGTCCGGACTTTATGAATAATGAAGACAACACAGTAGAAATGAAAATTTTCTACAATGCAGATACTGAAGTTATTCTTGGAGCACAATTCTTGTCTAAAGAAGATATCACGCAAGCAGCTAATACTATGTCATTAGCCGTAACAGCTAAAATGACTTTAACAGACTTAGCCCAAGCAGACTTCTTCTTCCAACCAGGATTTAGTCGTCCATGGCATTTCTTAAATGTTCTTGCAATGAAAGCACAAGGTCAAACATACGGTTCAACAAAAATGCTGTTTTAATTTCAAGCAACTAAATAATCTTAATTAGTCAAAAATCCTTACTGCATGTTCAGTAAGGATTTTTTTATACTTTACTTTTGAGACGGCATTCGCATTTTCTAGCATACAAAACGACTATTCTTATGGCCATTCTCACCTAAACGTATTACTTGAGTATACCGGAAATTTCCTATAAAGTAAGAATATAGTAATTAAAGGAGGAATATGTATGACGAACAAAGACAAAATAAAAGGTAAAGTAAATGAAGCAGTGGGTAAATTAACAGACGATGAAAAACAAGAACTAAAAGGAAAAGCTCAACAAAAAGTTGGAGAAGCGAAAGAAAAAGGAAAAGAAATGACGGATGAGGTAGCAGACAAAGTCAATAAAAAAGTAGACGAACACGATCGCAAACGTTAAGTCGCTTCAGAGCTATACAACTACTAATATTAAATGAAAATCCACACCAATGGTTATAGGTGTGGATTTTTGTTACTCATAATTTAACACTCACTAAAGGTTATATTGTCAAATACTGTCATATGTAGATAGAAAGCATAGTTTTGAAAAAGCATTACACTTTTGTCAAATTTTTTTGAGGGTTATCTTACTAGTACCTGTCAATAATAAAGTAGTTGATAGAAAAAACTAAATATTCAAGACTGTTGTAAGAAATTTGTTTTACATTCCGTCCATAAAATACATTAGTGTTTTTATATAAATCTGTAACCCTCACAAAACCAATCATACAACGTTTCTTGTTAAAAAACATTCCACATACGATATATGGTGGTTGAATACGTTTGACCTACAATATAGTGTGTGTTAAATTAAAGACTATAAAATTTAGTGCAT
>CALZEK010000108.1 GCA_945639745.1 uncultured Bacillaceae bacterium | reverse complement strand
CAAACAAAAAAAAAAAAAAACAAAACAAAAAAATAAAAAAAACACTACAAAAAATAAATTCCAATACTTTACTCATAACTTAAAAATTTGCTAAAATATTATCCATATTGTTATATTCTTTAAGTAATTTCAGAGCTGTTTTTTCACCAATTCCTTTAATTCCAGGATAATTATCAGCCGGATCACCAGTCAACCCTTTGAATTCAATAATTTGGTTTGGTTGAATGCCTTTTTTTTCTAAAAAATTATCGTGACTAAATACTTCATAATTACTAAGTCCTTTTCTCATTATTGCTACTTTAATTTGGTCGTCTACTAACTGAAGCATATCTAAATCACCAGTCTGGATAATCACATCAGCTTCGGATTGATATTGCTTAGCTAAAGTACCTATAATATCATCAGCTTCATAATTTTGAATACCAATATTAGGAACATTAAAAGAACTTACTGCTTCTTTAACTAAATCAAATTGAGGGATTAATTCTTCAGGTGGTGCGTCACGATTTGCTTTATAATTTTCATATAGTTCTGTTCTAAATGTTTTACTTCCCATATCCCAACAAGCTATAACATGCGTTGGATTAAATGTATTTACCCCATCTAAAAAATATCTAATAAATTGATAGACTCCGTTTGTGGGAATACCTTTTTCGTTAATCATAAATTGTTGACGAAAAGCTGTTGCAAAATACCCTCTAAATAGCAAAGCCATTCCATCAACTAATAATATTCTTTTTTTCAATTAATTTATCATCCTTCATTAATATTTTTTAATACATTATTTAATTCTTTTTCTTTATTAGATAAGAAATCTAAATCTACTGTTTCAGTAACAATAGCTATTTGATTTTCTACAATTAAATCAATATCAGTATTAATATGTTTTATGAGATCCGAAATAATATTATCCCATTGTTGTTCATAAGCTTGTTTCATAATATTTTCATTATAATCGATATACTCTTTTGTCTCTCCATTTAAGATATCAAAGAAAAGATCTTTCATTTCTTCTCGTTGATTTTTTTCAAAGAATGATTTAGTATTTTTAAAGGTTTTTAATGCTTGATCAAATTTAGTATAATCGATTTCTAAAAATGCTTGATTGTATTCTGGGGTTATAACCTCATAATCTTTAAGGCTACTTAACAGATACATCTCGTCTTTAACTTTAATATTTTCATTAATTTGTCGATAAACATCTTTTAATAATTCTTTTAAATATCCTTCCACTCTTAAAGAAACAGCACGAATTTCTTGTAATAATTCATATCCAACATAATCAATAAAATTATTTCGACTAACTTTAAGTTCGTCTTGAGCTTTTCGACCTGATTCTGTAATAGTAGTCGGATTGAAATGTTGCGTAAACATATCATGGAATCGAATATAGAGACGTTCCTGAACATAATGTAATTGACGAGTAATTCGTTCGAGTAATTGGTTCTCATATACAGGGTAGTTAAATTCATGGACTAAATTGTGCATTTCAACGGATGTCTTTTTAAGTGAATCAACATAAGACACTTGTTCATCATCTGTTAATCCAACAGTATTAATATAATTTCTAAGTAATTGTTTACCACGTTCTATATCCCATAATGCAGAATCGATTGTTAACTTAGCTAAATCATTTTCAATAAATTGATAAAATTCTTTTTCAAAATATTTCATTTCATCATTTAATGGTTTATTTTCAATTTTATTTTCTAAAGAAAGTTTACTCGATACCGGGAATATTTTTGGAAAACGTATACCAAGTTCTAGTAATTGATTTTTAACATAATCTAAAACTAGTTTTAAATCGTGTTCACTTTGAGCTAAATCAGATGCATTAACAATAAAGAACATTTTATCTAATTCGAATGCTTCTTTTACTCGACCTAATTGCATGAGAAAATCTCTATCTGCACTAGATATAGCATGATTATAATATGTGACATAAAGTATTGCATCAGCGTGTTTAATATAGTCAAATGAAACATTGGTATGGCGAGCATTTACAGAATCTGCTCCTGGTGTATCCACAATTGTTATTCCTTTACGTGTTAAGTCACAATCATAATAAAGATCAACAATTTCTATATAACAAGCTTTTTCTTCATCAACAATAAATGAAGCAAATTCATCTAAACTAATAGTTAATTCTTGACCTAGATTTCCTTTTCTTGCATCATAACCTTTTACCATGGCTCTTAAATATGATTGATAGGTTTTTGTTAAAGCATAATGATCATAAATTTTTTCTTGTTTTATCCAATTCATATATTCATCAAATGTGAGATTTTTAGGTGAAAACTCCCGTGTCATACTAACGATATCATCAATTAAAGTTTGTTCATCTTTAAGTGTGATGATAACAGTACCATGATTATGTTTTTCATCAATTGGTGAAATCCGATTAATTACAGCTGTTGTTGGATTTGGCGAGACAGGTAAAATTTGTTCACCAAATAGGGCATTTGAGAATGATGATTTTCCTGCACTAAATGCACCAAATAACGCAACTGTTAATTTACGTTTCTTTAATCGTTCTTGTTTACTCTTTAAATCATTTATAAGTGAATCAAATCCAGGCAATTCATTGACAGTATTTACAACTTCATCGATTGCTTTAACAATTGTAGGAGTTGAAATTGTATTTTTATCAATAACAATATCCTCTTTAATTTCTGATTCATTTTTTACCACTTCGACTTTTTCTTCATTAAGATTATCTGGTAGGACTTCTTTTTTAATTTCTAAACGTTTATCTATTTGCTCGTTAACAAAATTATCAATTGTACTGTTTGTTACGTGGTTAGCTATGATATGATTAAATTCTTTTATTTCGTTTGTTAACTCTTTATTTAATATATCTTTTTGTTCTTGATAAATTGTAAATGCTTGTTTAATATCATTGTTATCTAATGTTTCATCTTTAATTGCGTTTATTTGTTCATTTAATTTATTTTCTATTTCATTCCAAAAAATATTTGTTTTATTTCTAAATAGTTGCTTAATATGGGAACTAATTTCATTTGTATAATTTAAAACATATTGACCATTTACTTGAGCACCTGGTTTTAAAAATTGTTTTAAATCATTTTCAGTAAAATGAACTTCTAATTTTTCAATTGATTGAACAAGGTTTTCATCTTGAATTTCATTTTCATTTAAAAAGGTGTTTAACCTTTCTTTTAATGACCATTGAATTGTTTTTTCAATATTTTTTTGTAAATCTGAAATAAAGTCTGTCTGTCTTCTGTTTCTTTCTTCTTCTGTTTTCTTCTTTGCACCAAATAACCCTATTTTAAATGTACTTTCTAATGACTCTAAATATGAATGAGCTTTATCTCTTAAACTAGAAGGCATTAAATATGCGTTCTTCAATGTTAAATTAATCATATCTAAATAGCGTTTATTTAATCGTTGGAATTTTTGATTCATTTCAATAATTGATTTATCCATTTCAATAAACAAATCTAAATCATGAGAAGAGATTGAATCGTTTAAACTATCATAAAGTTTTTCATCGATTAATTGTTCTAAAAATTTATAATGTTCAGCAATAACTCGATTAGTTGCTACATCTATTCTATAATCTGTTTGCGGTTTCTTTTCTAAAATATCAAAAACAGTTGTTTTAATTTGTTCTAAATTATTATGTGGTGCATCTTTATTTAAGACTGATGAATAAAGAATTTCTTCTGGCACAACATTCCATTGTGAAAATGTTTCCTTAACACTACGCTCGAATTCATTAAATGATAATTCATTTTCATTATGTTTATCAATTTGGTTAATAATAACATAAAAAGGAATGGACATTGCCTGTATTTCTCTCAAAAAGTATAGGTTTACCTCAGATTGAACGTGATTATAATCCATTACATAAAACAATGTATCTACTTCATGTAATGAAGATTCAGTCATTAATCTATCAGCATCATCAGCAGCATCAATCCCTGGTGTATCAATAAGCGTACTATTTTTAGGTAATATTGGTTCAGATGTACTTATTTCTAAGCTTTTAATTGAGTCTTTATCCATACAAAAATCTTTAATCATGTCTATATCGTAAGGTTCACTATATTCTACAGGAGTTTAATGATTGAAATAAACACGAGCGACACCATAGCCTGAATTAATTTTAACGATATTAGCACTTGTTGGAATTGGACTCTTAGGTAATACGTCTTTATCTAATAAATAATTAATCATTGAAGATTTACCAGCTGAGAAATGTCCTGCAAAACTTAAATAAAACGCTTTATTTTCTTTTTTTATGTATAAGTCTAATGCTTTTTCTGCACTTACAGAATTGCCTTTATCGAAAAGTGTATAATAAAGTACTTTTAAATTTTGATCGGTAATATTTTTAAATTTCAAGATACTATCCCTTTCTAAATATCATAATATTCTTATTATACGTAATAATATAGTGATTTACTAGTAATTAATAGCAATTTAAAAATCAGTTATCGATATTATATCGATAACTGATTTAAAGAAATTGATTTTAAATAAAATTTAGAATTATACAGGATACACGCCATGCTTTCTATCTGTGAAATGCATGTTTTTACTCTCATAGGTGTCGTATCTATTAATCAATTCTTTTCTTAATTTACTTGGTTGTACGATTTGATCAATAATCATTTCTGATGCTAAATGATAGATATTGATATCTTCTCTATATTCATCTTGTTTTTCTTTAATAAATGCTGCTCGTTCATTACCTTCTAAACTAGCAATTTTATTAGCATATACAGCATTAATTGCTGCTTCTGGTCCCATAACTGCAATTTGTGCAGTTGGTAACGCTAAAACTGCATCTGTTTCAAATGCAGGACCAGCCATTGCGTATAATCCTGCACCATATGCTTTTCTAACAATAACAGATATTTTAGGTACAGTAGCTTCACTCATCATTGCTAACATTTTAGCACCGTGACGAATAATCCCTTGGCTTTCTACTTTTGTCCCAATCATAAATCCTGGAACATCCATTAAGAATAAAAGCGGGATGTTAAATGCATCACATAATTGAATGAATTTTGCAGCTTTATCTGCTGAATCTGTGAATAATACACCGCCCTTGGCGCGAGGTTGATTTGCAATAATACCTACAACTCGACCATCTATTCTAGCTAGACCAGTTATTAATTCTGTTGCAAATAATTTTTTGATCTCACAAAATGTATCTTCGTCAATGATATGATTAATTAAGTCCATCATATCAAAAGGAGCATTTTGGTTTTCTGGAATGATTTCCTCCAATGTTTTTTCAAATTGTTTTGGATCAGAAGATGTGGTTTTAGCCGATGTTTGTCTAAAATTAGCTGGGAAATAACTTAAATATTTTCGAGCAAAAGAAATTGCCTCTTCTTCGCTTTCAACTAGAACATCCCCACACCCCGAAACAGAACAATGCATTCTGGCACCACCCATTTCATCTAAGGTTACTTTTTCACCAATAACCATTTCAGCCATACGTGGTGAACCAAGGTACATTGATGCATTACCTTCC
>CALZEK010000107.1 GCA_945639745.1 uncultured Bacillaceae bacterium | reverse complement strand
TGATTTTTGGAGTAGCTTTTGTACTAATGCTTTTTTATTTGAACACAAAAGAAGCTTATTCATCTGAAGGTAGAGTGACAATGTTAGATATCGGTCAAGGTGATGCGATTATGGTTGAATTACCTTATCGTGAAGGAGTGTTTATGATTGATGCGGGATCTCATTTTTCATTTACCGACATGAAAGCAACAAAAACAGTTTATAATCAAGTTATTAAACCTTATCTTTACTATCGAGGGATTGATACAATCGATGGCATTTTTTTAAGTCATGATCATATTGATCATACAGGTAGTTTGCAATTTATTTTAGACGATTTTCATGTGAAAGAAGTATTTGTTAGCCCTTATCACCCAGTTGAGGGAGAATTACTTGATCTTATTAAAAAAAATAAAACAATCTTGACAGTTATACAACCATCAGAAAACATAGAAAGAAGTGCGCTGAATTTTCAGGTGCTGCATCCTGTAAAAGATCATCATGATGAAAATGATAATTCGCTAATTATCTACAGTAAAATTGGTGGTATTTCTTGGCTATTTAACGGCGATGCTAGTACGCATAATGAATTAGATTTAATTAAAGCATTTCCTAAACTTAAAATTGATGTATTGAAGGTAGGTCATCATGGCAGTAATACTTCGACCCACAAAACATTTTTAGAAACAGTTGAACCACGATATGCCTTAATTTCAGCCGGAGAAAATAATGTCTATGGTCATCCGACACCAGATATAATTGAACGTTTAAAAGCATATGATATTTCACTTTATCGAACAGATCAAGATGGTGCGATAGAATATGTGTTTAATGTCAAATCTAAGGAAGCATACTTTAATAATTATTTAAAATAAAAAGCATCGCTACATGAATGTAGCGATGCTTTTTATTATCATTTAGTTAATTAGACTTATAACTACTCCAATACCAAAAATCATGATGAAAAATACGAGTGAAGCTGTAAATCCTTTAATAGAATCAACAACATCGCTTCCCTTGTATTGTGGATCTTTTTCAAATTCATTCATGTTAATCCCTCCTGTATTCTAATGTAATTATAATGTATATGTAGATAAAAAGCCACTTGAAACATTAATAAAAATGATGGTATCAAGTAACATGCCAAGCATTGATTTTATTATATCAATTATTCAAGAAATTTGCTATGATTAGTCTATCTGTAAAAATAAGGATTGATAATAATGTCATATATGAAAGTGTTAAGTGATATTAAAAAAGGTAATATTGCTAGTACTTATTTATTAAAAGGAACAGAGAGTTATTTTATTGATGAGTTAGAAAAGAACATTACTAAATTTTTGGGTGTAAAAGTTGAAGGGGAAACACATCATTATGATTTAGCAGAAACATCAATTCAAGAAGTTATAATGAATGCTGAGACGTTACCTTTCTTTAGTGAGAAAAAATTAATTTTTCTTCATAATCCTGTTTTTCTAAAAGCCAGGCCTGATAAATTACCATTTATCCATGACGTATTTAGATTTGAAGAATATTTGCTAAATCCACCTGAATATTCACATATTGTCATCATAGCAAACTATGAAAAAATTGATGGTCGAAAAAAAATAGCTAAGTTAATTAATAAACATGCTGTTGTTGCAGATTGTTCACCTATAAAAGACTATGAAATTAAAAAATGGATTACAATGTTAGCTAAAGAGCATTCTATTCAATTTTCAAATGAAGCTCTCCAATTAATTGAAGCGGAACTCTCTAATAATTTAGTATTATTAGAAAATGAAATCGAAAAAATAGCGATGTATTCAGGAAAAAACACTGAAGTATCGCTAGAGACAGTCAAGCAATTGCTTTCGGTTAGCACAACTCAATCAGCACTTGAATTAGTTGATGCTGTGTTAAGGCGAAATTTAAAAGATGCAATTCATATTGCAACTGATTTAAAAAAAGCTAATGAAGAACCAATTGCTTTGCTTGCTTTACTTGCATATCAATTTAGAATCATTTTACAAGTAAAATTATTACTTCAGTCTGGTATGAGAGAAAATGAATTGCAAAAGCAAATTAAAGCCCACCCTTATGTTATTAAATTAGCCATACAGAGAGGCAGGCAATTTTCAGTTGAACGTTTAGAGTATATTATGCGTGAAATTGCTGAAACTGATGCAGTTATTAAAAGTGGACGGATGGAAAAAACAATTGCATTTGAGTTACTTCTTTATATGATGATTCAACAATCATAAAAAAACTGTCAAACTATTATAGTTTGACAGTTTTTAATTAAGCTGTAATTGAATTAATCTTCTTAGCAAGACGAGATTTTTGGCGATCACCATTGTTACGGTGGATAGCACCTTTTTGAACAGCTTTATCAATTTTTTGTACAGTTTTATTGAAATGTTCTTTTGCTTGATCTACTTCATTCGCTTTAACGAACTTTTCAACTTGTTTAATGTGTGTACGCATATCAGATTTTACTGATTGGTTTTGATCATGCTTTTTGTTATTAGTATTAATTCGCTTGATGGCAGACTTTAAATTAGCCATTAAGTCACCTCCTAAAATAATGTGATTCTTATCTTTAAGCTATCAATTATTTTTATAACTATCAACTCGTAGATAGACAACCTTTATCTTAACAAATTATTTAAGAGAATTCAAGATTTTTAAAAAATAAAATTTAATTACAAGCAAAATTAAATTGAATAGCGTATATTAGACATTGTCATTGAAACAGATGCTATTGATTGCTATAATAAAGAATGTACTAGATGAAAGAAAATGCAGGAGTGAACATTAATTATGGATAAACGAAATGAAAATGTAAGAAATTTTTCGATTATTGCTCATATTGACCATGGTAAATCAACATTAGCAGATCGGATTTTAGAAAATACAAAATCTTTAACTCAACGAGAAATGAAAGAACAATATTTAGATGGTATGGATTTAGAACGTGAGCGTGGAATTACAATTAAATTAAACGCTGTACAATTAGAATATAAAGATAAACAAGATGAATCATATACATTCCATTTAATTGATACTCCTGGACACGTCGATTTTACTTATGAAGTATCAAGAAGTTTAGCAGCTTGTGAAGGAGCTATTTTAGTTGTTGATGCAGCACAGGGTATTGAAGCGCAAACTTTAGCAAACGTCTACTTAGCTTTAGACAATGAGTTGGAAATCATTCCAGTTATTAATAAAATTGATTTACCAAATGCAGATGTTGAAAAAGTTACTCAAGAATTAGTTGATATTGTAGGAGTAGATCCAAATGATGTGATTTTAGCTTCAGCTAAAGACAATATCGGAATTGATGAAATTATGGAAGCAATTGTTGAACGAATTCCACCTCCATCTGGAGATAAGAATGAACCATTAAAAGCTTTAATTTTTGACTCTTTATACGATTCATATCGTGGTGTTATTGCGTATGTTTGTATTAAAGAAGGAGAAGTTAAAGTTGGTGATACGATTCAAATGATGGCTAGTGGTAAGGAATATGAAGTATTAGAGCTTGGTGTTTCAACTCCCTCACCTGTCAATAAAGATAAATTAACAGTAGGAGATGTAGGTTTTTTAACAGCAGCTATGAAAGAAGTCAAAGACACCGAAGTGGGAGATACAATTACGTTGGCGAATAATCCAGCAAGTGAAGCACTTGAAGGTTATCGTCAATTAAATCCAATGGTGTTCTGTGGATTATATCCAGTTTCTTCAGATGACTACAATGGATTAAGAGAAGCTTTGGAACGTTTAGAATTAAATGATGCAGCTCTACAATATGAAGCAGAAACATCTCAAGCTTTAGGATTTGGTTTTAGAACCGGTTTCTTAGGATTACTTCATATGGAGATCATTCAAGAAAGAATTGAAAGAGAGTTTAATATAGACCTTATTACAACAGCACCGAGTGTTATTTATGAAGTTAAAAAAACAAATGGGGAAGTTATTGAAATTGATAACCCTTCATTTATGCCAGATGCTCAAGAAATTGAAGAAGTATATGAGCCATTTGTAAGAGCTGTTGTGATGGTGCCAAATGATTATGTCGGCCCAGTGATGGAATTGTGTCAGAGAAAACGCGGCCAATTTGTTGATATGCAATATCTAGATGATATTCGCGTCAATGTAATTTATGAATTACCATTATCAGAAATTGTTTTTGATTTCTTTGATCAATTAAAATCACATACAAAAGGTTATGCTTCATTAGATTATGAATTTATAGCTAATAAGTCATCGAACCTTGTGAAGATGGATATTTTACTGAATCAAGAACCAATTGATGCACTTTCACTTATTGTTCATAAAGACTTTAGTTATAACAGAGGGAAGCAAATTGTAAATAAATTAAAAGATTTAATTCCAAAACAACAATTTGAAGTACCTGTTCAAGCAGCGATTGGTAATTCCATTGTTGCAAGGTCAACAATTAAAGCGGTAAGAAAAGATGTTACTGCTGGATTATACGGGGGAGATATCTCACGTAAACGTAAAGTGTTAGAAAAACAAAAAGAAGGTAAAAAACGTATGAAAATGGTTGGATCAGTTGAAGTTCCACAAGAAGCATTTATGTCAGTGCTTCAACTAAATGATGATTAATACATGTTTAATATTTTTAAGTAGTGGAATACATGTTATTAAGGTTAGTACTACTCTAACAAATTGAGTAGCTCTAGATATCTAGGGCTACTTTTTATTGAGTAAGCTTCTTAATTGACAAGATAAACATAATTTGTTAATTTATAATTAGCATTAGCACTCAAGATGTGCGAGTGCTAACAGAGGTGATTATATGTTAACAGATAGACAATTAATCATATTACAAACGATTATTGATGATTTTATTCAAACGGCAACACCAGTTGGATCGCGTATTCTTTCGAAAAATGAAAAAATATCTTTAAGTGCAGCAACAATTCGAAATGTTATGGCTGATTTAGAAGATTTAGGTCTTCTAGAAAAAACACACTCATCCTCTGGACGTATACCGTCTGAAAAGGGTTATAGGTATTATGTTGATCATGTTATTGGACCGTCAATTAAAAATAAAGAAGTTGATCTATTAACTCATATGATTGAAGACAATATTTATGAGTACGAGCAAATTGTTCAAACATCAGCTGATTTATTATCTAAATTAACAAATTATACAACAATTATTTTAGGTCCAGATGTTATTGAAGCAAGATTGAAACAGATTCAATTTATAACAATATCTCCTCAATTAGCTGTTGCTATTTTAGTCACTAATACAGGACATGTTGAACATCGATCAGTTACTATTCCAAGTGGTTTAAATGTTAATGATTTAGAAAAGCTTGTAAATATTTTAAATGAGAAATTATATAATGTACCTATTGTTCATTTAGAAAAAATGCTTGAAACAGAAATTTATAACTTAATGAAAAAGCATATTAATCAATATGATCAGATGTACACATATCTTAAGTCAGTTATGCGTTATGAGCAACCAGTTAAAATTTTCATTGGTGGTCAGACAAATCTTTTAACGCAACCAGAATTTAGAGATATTGAAAAAGTATATTCACTTTATACGATGATGGAAAACGAA
>CALZEK010000106.1 GCA_945639745.1 uncultured Bacillaceae bacterium | reverse complement strand
GTCCTCTTTGTCAATCCGAAATGAAAGAAGAAGTGAAAATGCTGCCCAAATTAGGTTAATATTTAATGATATAAATTGCAAAAAGCAGTGAGTTTGATGAAAATTAAATTCACTGCTTTTTGTAGTATATATTAAATTTAAATGGTATTATATAATTATGTAAACGTTATCAATAAATGGAGGGATATTAGATGAGGTACGCTAATCCGAATACGAAAGATGCAATTGTTCAATTTAAAGATAGTTATGATAATTTTATAGGTGGTAAATTTGTACCACCTGTCAAAGGAAATTATTTTGATAACATATCACCAGTGACAGGGGAAGTTTTTTGTAAAATCGCTCGTTCTACTAAGGAAGATATTGAATTAGCGCTTGATGCAGCTCACGAGGCAAAAGATGCGTGGGGCGAAACATCACCAGCTGAAAGAGCACTAATTTTAACAAAGATAGCAGATAAAATGGAAGAAAATCTAGAGTTATTAGCTGTTGCAGAGACATGGGATAATGGGAAAGCAGTACGTGAAACTCTAAATGCAGATATACCTTTAGCAATTGATCATTTTCGTTATTTCGCTGGAGCAATAAGAGCTCAAGAAGGTGGTATTAGTCAAATTGATAAAGATACCGTTGCTTATCATTTTCATGAACCTTTAGGTGTTGTTGGGCAAATTATCCCATGGAACTTCCCAATCTTAATGGGAACATGGAAAATAGCTCCAGCTTTAGCAGCAGGAAATTGTATTGTTTTAAAACCTGCCGAACAAACACCGGCATCAATAATGGTATTAATAGAATTAATTCAAGATATATTACCACCAGGTGTTTTAAATATTGTTAATGGATTTGGTGTAGAAGCAGGTAAACCATTAGCTTCAAATTCACGTATTTCTAAAATTGCATTTACAGGAGAAACAACTACAGGTCGACTGATTATGCAATATGCAACTGAAAATATAATACCAGTTACATTAGAATTAGGGGGTAAGTCACCTAACATATTCTTTAAAGATGTAATGGATGAAGACGATGGTTTCTTAGATAAAGCTATTGAAGGATTTGTGATGTTTGCTTTAAATCAAGGTGAAGTTTGTACATGTCCGTCTCGAGCATTGATTCATGAATCAATCTATGACGAATTCATCGAACGTGCACTCGAGCGTGTTAAACAAATTAAAATCGGCCACCCACTTGATACTGAAACAATGATGGGGGCTCAAGCATCAACGGAACAATTAGAAAAAATAAAGTCTTATCTTGAAATAGGAAAAGAAGAAGGTGCTGAATTACTTATTGGAGGTAACATCAATAAATTATCTGGAGAGTTAGAAAGTGGATATTATGTTGAACCAACAATATTTAAAGGGCATAATAAAATGAGAATTTTCCAAGAAGAAATTTTTGGTCCTGTATTATCAGTAGCTACATTTAAAGATGATGCTGAAGCGTTAGAAGTTGCTAATGATACTTTATATGGTTTAGGATCAGGCGTTTGGACACGTAATATTGATAAAGCTTATCGATTTGGTCGTGGTATTCAAGCGGGTCGTGTATGGACAAACACATATCATCAATATCCAGCTCATGCTGCATTTGGTGGTTATAAAAATTCAGGTATTGGCCGTGAAAACCACTTGATGATGTTAAGTCATTATCAACAAACTAAAAACATGTTAGTAAGTTATAGTGAAGGAGCTCAAGGTTTCTTTTAAAAGGTGGTGAAAAGAATGGTTGAACGTGTTATAGCTACAGAAGCTGCGCTAGAATTAATTGAAAAATTAAAAAGCATACATGGACCATTAATGTTTCATCAATCAGGCGGATGTTGTGATGGAAGTGCGCCAATGTGTTATGAAAACGGTGAATTTAAAGTAGGTAATTCTGATTTATTACTTGGTGAAATTGGTGATTCTCCATTTTATATTGCTAAAGATCAATATGAATATTGGAAGCACACTCAATTAATTATCGATGTTGTTCCAGGTAGAGGAGGGATGTTTTCATTAGAAGGTCCCGAAGGAAAAAGATTTCTTACAAAATCTCGCGTCTTTACACAAGAAGAGTTGATTGTACTATAACAGAATAAAACTTGAATTAAAAAGTCGCTAATGTTTATATTTGGCGACTTTTTATCTGTTATATGATACAATTAAAAAAAGATGGTTTAAGAGAAAGGTAAGGTGTTATTTATGAAAAAGCAAATTGAATACTTTGTAAGAGGTTACACAGGACTTGGTGAAGTTAATTATATTGAATCTAATATTAAAGAGATAAAAGATATTTATATATTAAAAGCAGCAAATGAGAAAACAGCTACATTATTTTTAAGGCAATTTATCAATTTAATAAACGATAAATATACTGTTGAAGTCATAAAAAATCCAGATTATGCTGAAGCACTAGATGGCGTTATTGTACGAAGTAAATCGCTCGCTATCTTAACGACTCCTTTTATAAAATACGTATCAAGTCACTCACATTTAATTGATTTAACTAAATACACTAAATTACCAATCAAATTTATTGCAAAAAAACGTAAGGAAATAATTGAGTCAACAATTGATTATTTTTCAAAAAGTTTAGAATGTCATAAAGAAATTGAAAAGATTCATAAAAAAGATATGAATTTTGAGATTGCTAATCAACTAACAAATGATTTTATAGAAGATAAAATTCAACCATATCCTAACTTAGATAAACAAGCACATACATATAAGAGAATGTTTGGAACAAATACATCTCAAGGTATCGTTTCTTGTGTAGATAATCTACTTGAGCCTATTGAAAATCATGTGTTTTTAAAAGGAGCACCTGGAACAGGTAAATCGCATTTTATGAAGCAAGTATCAGAAGAAGTTATTAAAAAAGGTTATGATGTTGAAGTGTATAAGTGTAGCTTTGATTCTAGAAGCATTGATATGATTATTATTAGAGAAATGAGCTATTGTTTATTTGATAGTTCTTCCCCTCATAACTATGATCCATCTCAAAGGAATGACTATACGATAAACTTACTAGAAGTCGCTAGTAATAAAGACTATGCTAAAGAGAATGAATCTATTATTAAAGAGTTAAAAGAAAAGCATGATCGATCGTTTAATCATGGTTTAATTGAATTAGCAAAACTACAAGAATTAGCTGGTTCGATAGAAAATAGTGAAATTAAACTAACAGGTGATGAAGTCAAAAGTATATTAGCTGACTATACAGTAAATTTTTAAATTAAAGATTGCAATTATTCAGAATATATTGTAAAATTAAACAAATATAGAAGTTCTATTATCTAAAAATTTAGGAGGTGGATAAATTGGTAACTGTAAAATTATTAAAGCCATATTATATTAAAATGAGTGAGGATTATATTAGGGTGATACTGGCATATCAATATTTTTCATTATTAATAAATAATCAAGTTTACCATTTTATTCCCGTTGAAGGTAAAGAAATTAGGATAAATAGAAAAACTAAACAAGTTGTTAATACCGAAACAAAATTTGCTTTTCAAAAAGGGAATGATACTATTTATATTACGATGAAAAAGCTAACTTCATTAACTGATTTTATGGATCAATTAACGGATATAGTCGAACCGTATTATATAAATCTCCCTGACCAACCAGTGGTTGAAGAAGCTAATGATTTAATCAAAAGTTTAGAAAAAAATAATATATTACATTTAATTGATCAAGCTCTTGATAGTAAAGACGAAAGAAGCTTTAATGAACTAATTAAATTGTTATAAAAAAATTCACTCTAGAATAGAGTGAATTTTTTATTTTCTTGCATCAATTAAAATATCGGTTACTTGTTCTACGACCAAACTGCTACCACCTTCTTTTTTGACGTCTTCTATCATCATTGAAATAATTAGATTATGATTGTCATCGGGATAACCAACGAACCAGCCATTCTCCAAACCGTCTTCGGTTAATGATAATTTTAATTCAGCTGTACCTGTCTTTCCAGCGATAGGAAAATCAGCTTTTAAAGCTGCCACTCCTGTTCCTTGAGTGACGACAGACCGTAAGCCATTTTGTAATTCAAGCGCTTGGTTTTTAGTCATTAAATCTTGCTTCCAAATTTCTTTTTTATCAGATTCTAAAATGCGAGGCTTTAGCATTCTGCCTTCATTTAAAATAGCAGCATAACTTGTAGCTAGATGAAGAGCACTCATTTCTATTTGACCTTGACCGTAACTTGTATGAGCTAGTAAAGCTTCATCAGATAATAAACTGTCTTTTGAAATACTTGATTTTGTGATGGGATATGAGCTAGGAATTTCGGTTTCAAAACCAAATTCTTTTAATCCATTTATAAATTTATCAGCTCCCATTTCGACAGTATTCATCGCAAAATAAATATTATCTGAATTAATAAGAGCATCTCTTAAATTAACTGGACCTATCGATTCAGACACTCTTTTAACTTTTGAATTTCCCCAACTATCTTTCCCCCAAGTCAAGCCACTAATTTCTCTTGCTTCATTTGGATTAATTGTATTATTTTTTAAACCAATTGCTGCAGTAATTGGTTTAATCACAGAGCCAGGTGCAAATGTAGCAGCAAATCGATTAATTAAAGGTAGCTTTAAATCGGCGTCTAAATCATCCCATTCATCTTGATCTATTCCAGTTAAAAATTTATTAGGGTCAAATGCGGGACTACTCACTAAAGCTAAAACTTCACCAGTTAAAGGGTTAATAGCTGTAGCAGTCCCAGCTTTTTTATTAAAAGAGTTAAAAATACTTTGTTGAAGTTCAATATCTAGAGCTAGTTTAAGTGTTTGTCCATTTTTAGCTGGCTTTTTAGCTAATAGTAAATCAGAGTCATCTGGTTGATTTATTATTATTTCAACGCCTGATATGCCTTTTAATTCTTTTTCATATAATTTTTCAAGCCCGCGTTTGCCAACTAAATCATCAGTCTGATAGTCGGTATATTCTTTCATTTCATCAACAGTTATTATACCTAAATATCCTACTAAATGAGCAACAGAATCCTTGTAAGGGTATGATCTTATAGTAGCCTCTTTTAGGACAGGAGCGGAGAGTTTAGATAATTGATCTATTGTATTCGTGTCATCTTCTTTTATTTTTTTTAAAGGAATAAATAGATTGTTTTCAACCCATGAAGCGCTTAATGCTTGATCAATATCATCTTTTTTGATATTGAGTATTTTAGAGAGTTTTTCTTTTTCATCTTGTGCATTATTAAGAATTTCAGGAATCACACCAACTTCATATACATTCTCATTGAGAGCAAGTTGTTTATTGTTTCTATCTAAAATTTCACCACGTTCAGGCATTAGAGTTCGAATAGATATTTTTCCGCCATCTTTTAATTCTGGAAAAATTAAGCCAGGATGCCAATCTATTTTCCAGCCAGCAGGATTATCATTTGTTTTCTCTTCATAAACAAGCGTCAATTGTTCTGTAAATGAAATTGGACCAGCAAGACTTTGTAGAGAAACTTCAATAGGTATATTAACCGAATCAGTGTCTTTTTTTAAGTCAAGTTGTTCAGGAAATTCTGAAACAACTTTTAAATTACCCACTTCAATATCTTTGTAAATTTTTTGATAGCGATCCACAAATTCTGATTTAGGATAATTCTCTTTACTCTGATTACTTAATT
>CALZEK010000105.1 GCA_945639745.1 uncultured Bacillaceae bacterium | reverse complement strand
CGACATCACATTGTTGTGCTAAAATAGAGTGTTGTTTTAACATGCGATACTCACCATGGATAGGCATAAAGAACTTAGGCTTTATTAAGCGTAACATAAGTTTCTGTTCTTCTTGGTTTCCGTGTCCAGATGTGTGAACTTTGCTAGCACTTCCGTGAATCACATTAGCTCCTCCACGTGTTAAAGAGTTAATGATTCGATTGACACCTACTTCATTTCCTGGAATAGGTGAAGAAGAGAATACAACTGTATCTCCAGGTGCAATTTGAATTTGACGATGTGTACCATTAGCTATTCTAGATAGGGCAGCCATTGGTTCACCTTGAGACCCTGTACATAGAATTGTTACTTCATGGGAAGGAAGTCGATTGATTTCATATGGTTCTATAAAGGTTTCTGGTGGTGCAATAATGTAACCTAATTCACGTCCAACTTTAATAGAGTTTTCCATACTACGACCAAAGACAGCAACCTTACGATCAAATTTTACAGCGGATTCAACTATTTGTTGTAATCTATATATGTTTGATGCGAATGTAGCAAAAATTAATCGTTCATTTGATTTACTGAAAATGTCTGCAATACTTTCTTTGACTACCTGTTCTGAAAGGGAAAATCCAGGAACTTCACTATTTGTACTATCAGATAATAAACACAATACGCCTTCATCACCAATTTCTGCCATTTTTGCAATATTGGCAGGTTCGCCAACAGGTGTAAAGTCAAATTTAAAATCTCCAGTATGAACAATATTACCAGAAGGTGTTTTAACAACAACACCAAAAGAATCTGGAATGCTGTGAGTTACGTGAAAGAAGCTAACAGATGTTTTACGGAATTTTATAATATCATCTTCTACATATGTGTGAAGCTTAGCAGAACGTAAAAGACCGTGTTCTTCTAACTTATTGCGAATAAGTCCCATTGCTAGTTTACCAGCATAAACTGGAATGTTTAATGCCTTTAATAAAAATGGGATACCACCAATATGATCTTCGTGACCATGTGTTACAATTAAAGCTTTAATTTTTTCTTTGTTTTGAACAAGATAGGTATAGTCTGGGATAACATAATCTATACCAAGTAGTTCATCTTCTGGGAATTTAACTCCAGCATCAATAATGATAATTTCATCTTGGAATTGAACACAATACATGTTTTTTCCTATTTCATCTAATCCGCCTAGCGCAAAGACAGCTGTTTCATTATTATTTACAAATTTCATTATATTATAACGACTCTAACTCAAAGTTTTCAGAACGTTTTTCATATGCTAAATGTGCGCCATCTAAAGCATGAATATATTCAATGTTTATATTACGTTCTGATAATTTTTCACGTGCATCTTGAATCGAGTCTGCTTCCAAATACAAGCTCGATGTGTGCTCACGAACTGGTGCTTCTTCTTGTAATTTTTGATAAAGTACTTTAAAAATCATTCTATCTCTCCTATTAAATTTATTATTATTTTAATGATGTAAGGCTTTAATAAAGTTTTTTGGCAAATGTAGATACTTTTAAATAGCGCTACAGATTGCATCTGAAACGTCATAAAGCGATAAAAATATTCAGTTCTCCGTCTCTTTTACTTAAAATTAGTTTGACTAATTTATCTTAAAGCAAGTTAGTTACTTTATTTTCCGGTCGTAGGTACACGTGATTTGCCTAGTACTTCTTTGATACGTTTTCTAATCTTATCTCTTAGGCGCTTTAACATACGTACCTCTCCCTTCTTTATTTAATCAAATAATTAAAGAAAAGTAACAATAACGATCAACCGATTCAATCCCATTAATTCTATTATAGTATGATTTGTAAAAATATGATACACAAATCTATTAAAATTTAAATTATTATTGAAATAAATAAAAAACAGTACACTATGTACTGTTTTAATTGATTTCTTTAGCAGATTCAGGTGCAGCAAAAGGATTTTCTTTATTAATGTGATCGTAAAAAAGAATTCCATTTAAATGATCAATTTCATGTTGTAAAACAATTGCCGGATAACCTCTAAATCTTAATTTTAAAGGTTCCCCATTTTCATCAAATGCTTTAATGGTAATTCGTGCATATCTAAGCACATATCCCTCATAGTCATCATCAACAGATAAACACCCTTCTCCACCAGCTAAATAAGCAAGTTCAACGGAGTGACTTATTATTTTAGGGTTGATTAACTTATAACTATAAAGTTTATCGTCATAGTCAAAGTGGACAACTGTTAATTGTTCGTTAATTCCGATTTGAGGAGCAGCAATTCCTACACCTGGTCTTAAATTGTATTTTTCGGCAATGTCATCGTCTTGACTATTTAATAGAAATTCTAGCATTTTATTTAAAGTATCTTTCGTTTCTTTTGAAGGTGGTAACTCAACTGGTTTTGATTTTTCTCGTAAAGATGCTTCATTATCTCGTACGATATCTTTCATTGTCAGCATTTAAATTTCTCCTATCTAAATTTTACTCTAAAGTTAATATATCATAAATAGTAAAAAAAATTAATAATCACCTCTTTAATATCAGCTATTATTTTTATTAAAAATTTGGTACACTACACTATATGAAATTTTAGAAGAGGTGCTCATTTGAAAGGTAAATCTATTTTTAGTATATCAATATTTATTTCAATTGTTTTTTTGTCAGCTTGTGGGGGATCGATAGAAGAAAAGCTTCATGCTAATTTAGAAGAAATTGTAGAAATCGAAGAGTCAAATGAAAATGTAGAGACCATGAATGAAATAGAAAAAAAGAACAAAGCATTGTTAGCAGATCTTGCAAAGTTAACAGATCAAGATTTTAAAGAAATTAAATTGCAATCAGATGAACTGATTAATATTAATGATCAATTAAAAGATTCATTAAATACAGAAAAAGAGTTCATCAATAAAACTCAAAAAGAATTTGAAAAAAATAAATCTTTAATTGAAAAAATAGAAGAAGCAGAACCAAAAGAAACAGGATTAGAAATGTATGAAGTGATGAATAATCGTTATAAAACTTATAACGAGTTTGTTGATGAATATTTAGAAGTTATTGAAAAAAGATATAAATTATTCGAACTCATAAAAGATAAAGCTAGTAATTCAGAAGATTTTTTCCAACAACTTGAAGCAATTAATAGTCAAAGTGAGCAAGCACTTGAATTAAATAAAAAAATGAACAAACAAACAGAAAAATATAATGGATTAAAAAAAGACTTATATAATCTAATGGATTTGAATGTTAAATATAACAATAAATAATCTAACTCATCTGATTTAGATTTTTTTAATAATGATATGTAAGCGAACACATTGTTGTAGTACAGATGAGTGTTGTTACTGTAACAGAAGTTTAAAAGCTGCTATAATTAAACAGAAAAATAAAAATAAAGACAAAAAATCACTTGATATAGCAGAAGAATTGACACAAATAGTATTTGTAAGTTACACTTGTTATTAGTAGTTAATTGTACTACTTCAAAAAAATAAAATTATGTAACAGATAATAACTCTTACATGCGATAAATATTGCTTTTGAGATAATTAAAAGAAATAAAATAAAGAGAGGTTTGGTGAATTAATATGAAGAATGTATTAAATTCAGTGGAAGATAAATTTGAAATGATTCAAGTTTTAAACGAAAATGGTGAAATTGTAAATGAAGACTTAGTTCCTGACTTATCTGATGATGAACTTAAAGAGTTGATGAGAAGAATGGTTTATACACGCATTTTAGATCAGCGTTCAATTGCTTTAAACAGACAAGGAAGACTTGGTTTTTATGCTCCAACAGCAGGACAAGAAGCTTCTCAAATTGCCAGCCATTATGCTGTAGAAAAAGAAGATTTTTTATTACCAGGATATAGAGATGTTCCTCAAATGATTTGGCATGGATTACCTTTATATCAAGCATTTTTATTTTCAAAAGGACATGTTCATGGAAATGAAATGGCAGAAGATTTGAATACATTAAGTCCTCAAATCATTATTGGTGCACAGTATGTTCAAGCAGCTGGTGTAGCCTTAGGTAAGAAGTTTAAAGGTAATAAATCAGTAGCTTTAACTTATACAGGTGATGGTGGTACATCACAAGGTGATTTTTATGAGGGGATAAACTTTGCAGGTGCTTATAATGCGCCCGCTATATTTATCGTTCAAAATAACTATTTCGCTATTTCGGTTCCTGTAGAGAAACAAACAGCAGCGAAAACACTTGCTCAAAAAGCGGTAGCGGCAGGAATAGAAGGTTATCAAGTTGACGGGATGGATCCTTTAGCTGTTTATGCAGTTACAAAGTATGCAAGGGATAAAGCATTAGATGGTGGTGGACCAACATTAATAGAAACACTTACTTATCGCTATGGACCTCATACAATGGCAGGAGACGATCCAACTAAATATAGAACAGACGATTTAGATACAGAGTGGGAGAAAAAAGACCCAATTGTTCGTTTTAGAGCATATTTAGAGAGTAAAGACTTATGGTCTAAAGAAGAAGAAGATAAAGTTATCGAACAAGCAAAAGAAGATATCAAAGAAGCTATAAAAAAAGCAGATGCCTATCCAAAACAAAAAGTATCAGACTTTATTAAAAATATGTATGAAGATTTACCAGTTAATTTAGAAGAGCAATTAGAGGAATATATTGCAAAGGAGTCGAAATAATATGGCACAAATGACTATGATTCAAGCTATTACCGATGCAATGCATACGGAGTTAAAGAACGATGAGAACGTTTTGATTTTTGGTGAAGATGTAGGGAAAAATGGTGGTGTTTTCAGAGCGACAGAAGGATTACAAGCGGAATTTGGTGAAGATCGAGTATTTGACACACCGCTTGCAGAATCAGCAATTGGTGGTCTTGCTATTGGATTAGCACTGGAAGGTTTTAGACCAGTGCCAGAAATACAGTTTTTTGGTTTTCTTTATGAAGTCATGGACTCAATTAATGGTCAAATGGCTAGAATGAGATATCGTTCAGGTGGAAGATTTTCATCACCAATTACAGTTAGATCTCCATTTGGCGGTGGTGTACAAACACCAGAAATGCATGCTGATTCACTTGAAGGTTTAGTGGCTCAACAACCAGGTTTAAAAGTTGTTATACCTTCAACACCATATGATGCTAAAGGATTATTAATTGCAGCAATACGCGATAATGATCCAGTCATATTTTTAGAACATATGAAACTTTATCGCTCGTTTAGAGGTGAAGTACCGGAAGAAGAGTATACGATTGATCTTGGCAAAGCTGATGTAAAGCGTGAAGGAAATGACGTAACCTTAATAGCTTATGGAGCAATGGTTCATACTTGCTTAAAAGCAGCAGAAGAATTAGAAAAAGAAGATGTTGACGCAGAAGTAATTGATTTACGTACAGTTTCTCCAATTGATATTGATACAATTGTTGAGTCTGTTAAAAAAACTAATCGTGTAGTCGTTGTTCAAGAAGCTCAACGACAAGCTGGAATAGCTGCTAATATTATATCAGAAATTCAAGAAAGAGCTATTTTGCATTTAGAGGCTCCGGTATTAAGAGTAACTGCACCAGATACAGTTTACTCATTTGCCGCAGCGGAGAGTGTTTGGTTACCAAACCATGAAGATGTTATTGAAAAAGTAAATGAAGTAATTAATTATTAAATTTATGAATGGAGGGTTAATATGGCTTTTGA
>CALZEK010000104.1 GCA_945639745.1 uncultured Bacillaceae bacterium | reverse complement strand
TAATTCGTCAACTTTTCTTACCATGCCAGTAGATTTCATAAATAGTCTCTCCTTTCCTTCTGGAATTAAACTGTCTATCTTGTAAATCTATTTTTAAACCTGTTGCAGTATAAATAATAATTATACATAGTGAAAACTTTTATGTTGCTTATAGTATCAATCAAAAGTTAATGTGTCAATATTTAAGAACAGTTATTACCATAATGGAATTATCATGATAAACGCGTTACAATAGTAATAATTTACTAATGCGTATATGTACATAAAAGGAGTGCAATTTATTAATGACAGAAAAAAAATCATTTTATATAACAACGCCTATTTATTATCCAAGTGGAAAACTACACATAGGTCATGCATATTCAACAGTGGCGGGCGATGCGATGGCTCGTTATAAACGTTTACGTGGCTATGACGTCATGTATTTAACCGGAACAGACGAACACGGACAAAAAATTCAAGATGCTGCAGCTGAAGCGGGCTTAACCCCACAAAAGTATGTTGATGGTATGATTGCTCAAATTAAAAAATTATGGAAGAAATTAAAAATAACGAATGATGATTTTATAAGAACGACAGAAGATCGTCATAAGGTAATCGTTCAAAAAATCTTCGAGCAATTACTTAAACAAGGTGATATTTATTTAGATGAATATGAGGGATGGTATTGTAAATCATGTGAGTCTTTCTTCACTAACTTCCAACTCGAAGATGGTAAATGTCCTGATTGTGGACGTAGTGTAGAGAAAGTAAAAGAAGAATCTTATTTCTTTAGAATGAGTAAATATGCAGATCGTTTAGTAGAATACTATGAGGCTAATCCTGAATTTATCCAACCTGAAAGCCGCAAAAATGAAATGTTAAATAACTTTATTAAACCAGGTCTTGAAGATTTAGCAGTCTCCCGTACAACATTTGATTGGGGAATTAAAGTACCTAGTAATCCTGAACATGTTGTTTATGTATGGATAGATGCTTTAACTAACTATATTACAGCACTAGGTTATGGCACAGACGATGAAGGTAAATTTGAAAGATACTGGCCTGCTGATGTACATCTAATGAGTAAAGAAATTGTTCGTTTCCATACAATATATTGGCCAATCATGTTAATGGCACTAGATTTACCATTGCCTAAAAAAGTATTTGCTCATGGTTGGATTTTAATGAAAGATGGTAAAATGTCTAAGTCAAAAGGGAATGTTATTTATCCAGATGAATTGGTAGATCAATATGGTTTGGATGCTCTACGTTACTACCTGCTTAGAGAGGTTCCTTTTGGTTCAGATGGTGTATTTACCCCTGAAGCATTTATTGAGAGAACAAATTTTGATCTAGCAAATGATTTTGGTAATTTATTAAATCGTACAATTGCAATGATTGAGCGTTATTTTGCAGGGAATATCCCAGCATTTGTTGCAAATGAAACCAAAGAAGATCAAGAGTTAGAAGAACTAATAAAAGAAACTGTTGAGGAAGTTGAACGCTCAATGGATGAGATGCAATTTTCAGTTGCATTATCTGCTATCTGGAAATTAATTAGTCGTACAAACAAATATATTGATGAAACTTCACCGTGGGTTTTAGCAAAAGACGATGCACAAAAAGAGCGTTTAGGAAATGTAATGGCTCATTTAGCCGAGTCGCTTCGAGTTACAGGAATTCTACTGAGACCGTTTATTACAGAAGCACCTGGACAAGTATTTAAACAGTTAGGTATTAGTAATCAAGATATTACAAAATGGGAAGATCTTTATGAAGTTGGCATAATTAAAGCTGGTACAAAAGTGATTAAAGGTGATCCGATTTTCCCGAGACTTGATACTGAAAAAGAAATTGAAAATATTAAAGAACTGATGAATGTATCAGTGGTTCAGCCAGAAGAAGAAAGCACTCAGTTAGAGACGAAGCCAGAAATTGAGTTTCCGGACTTCACAAAATTAGATTTGCGTGTTGCTAAAATCATTCAAGCTGAAAAAATGAAAAATGCAGATAAGTTACTTAAAATTCAAGTGGATTTAGGTGAAGAAAAAAGACAAATTATTTCAGGCATTGCAGAATACTACGAACCAGAAGAACTTGTTGGTAAAAAAGTAGTCTGTGTTGTGAACTTAAAGCCTGTTAAATTAAGAGGCGAAATGTCAGAGGGAATGATCCTATCGGCAAAAGATAAAGAAGGAAATCTTGTCGTAACAGCGATTGATAAAGATTTACCAGCAGGATCAGTCGTAGAATAAATAATTTAAAAACCAACATACTCATCTGTAGTTTGTTGGTTTTTACTTTTTAAAAGAAAGGAAGTTAAAAATGTTATTTGATACACATATGCATTTAAATGTGAAACAATATAAAGAAGATCGTACAGAAGTTATCGAGCGTGCATTTAACGCAGGCGTTAGCCAAATGACAATTATTGGTTTTGATGATGAAACAATTCCTTTAGCAATTGAAATTGCTGAAGCTTATGAAAATATATACGCCGCGGTGGGATGGCATCCTGTAGATGCGATTGACTATACTGCTGAAAAATTAATCTGGTTAGAAGAATTGAGTCATCATCCAAAAGTAGTTGCATTAGGAGAAATGGGCTTGGATTATCATTGGGATAAATCTCCAAAAGATATTCAAAAAAAGGTTTTTAGAGAACAAATCAATTTAGCTAAAAAAGTTAATTTGCCAATTATTATTCATAATCGCAAAGCCAGTGAAGATATTAAGCAAATATTAATTGAAGAAAATGCTAAAGAAGTAGGGGGAATCATGCATTGCTATAGTAGTCCCATTGAAGATATTAAAGATTATGTGGCGATGAACTTTTATATTTCACTAGCTGGACCTGTCACATTTAAAAATGCACCCGAGGTAAGAGAAGTAGCAAAAGCCATTCCTTTAGATAAATTGTTAATTGAAACTGATTCACCTTATTTAACACCCCACCCGTATCGGGGTAAAAGAAATGAGCCTGCCTATGTAAAATTAATTGCTGAAGAAATTGCGCGCGTTAAAGAAATATCACTTGATGAATTAGCAAAAATCACAACAAAAAATGCTGAAAGAATATATAATCTATAAAAATATATAATAAAATCAGGTGTGCTGTAATCTAAATGTAAAGAAACAGTAACAGAATTGATTTTGACTTAAAATCTTCCTTTTTATACAATGGTTCAAGTTGTGTAAAGGGGAGAACATTAAAGTGAAAAATTTTATTAAACCTATTATGGCACTAAAAACAAAATCTGGTTACTCGATTTTCAGTATATTAATTGTCGCAGTATTTTCAATTTGGGGTATAACAGATGCTTTAAAAGCAGAGATTACTTATGCAGCAGATGGAAAAACAGAAGTTATCAAATCATCTAATGAAACAGTGGGTGAGTTACTTACTGATTTAGATATAGAAATAACAAAAGAAGATCATTTATCCCATTCGTTTGATGAAACAATAGAAGATGGGATGAAGATAGAGCATATTACAGCAAAAGAAGTAACATTAATTATAGATGGTGAAAAAACGACTTATCAGACAACAGCAGACAATATCGAATCTTTTTTTGAAGAAGAAAATTTAGAATTTATTGATGAAGATGATCTTTCACATCTACCCTCATCTAAAATAGAAGAAGGCTTAGTTATAAATGTCACTAAAGCATTTCAAGTTTCGATTGATTATGCGGGTGAAGAACAAAAAGTATGGACAACAGGTGGAACAGTAGAGGAAATTTTAGCAGAAAATAAATTAGAACCAAAAAAAGCTGATAAACTTGTGCCAAGCAGCCAAACAAAAATCACAGATGAAGCAGAAATTAAAGTAACAGAAGTTGAAACTAAAAATATAACCGAAGAAGAAACAATTGATTATAAAACAGAAAAGAAAAAAGATAGTGAATTGAAAAAAGGTAAAGAAAAACTAATTCAAGAAGGTCAGACAGGTAGTGTAGAGAAGACCTATAAAATTGTTTATGAAAATGGTAAAGAAGTAAAGCGAACAGAAACTGATAAAAAAGTTTTAGAAAAACCTAAAAGTGAAATTATTGCAATAGGTACAAAAGTTAATCAACCAACAACTAAATCAACAAAAGCACCATCTGGTGGTCAAACGAAAACAATGGAAGCTACTGCATACACAGCTGAATGTTATGGTTGTTCAGGTGTGACAGCAACAGGAATTGATTTAAATAAAAACCGTCATAAAAAAGTGATTGCAGTAGATCCTAATGTCATTCCATTAGGATCAAGAGTGTGGGTTTCAGGTTATGGTGAAGCTATTGCAGGGGACACAGGTGGAGATATTAAAGGAAATAGAATTGATTTACATTTCCCTAATAAGAGTGCTGCTTTTGATTATGGTAGACGTTCAGTTACAGTAAAAGTATTAAATTAAATAAATGAGTGGTAAATGCTTCCTTCACTTTAAAGTGGCGGAGGCATTTGTTTTTTTGATACAATAAAATTGAAGTAAACTAATGAGGTTATAATATGAAAATCAAAGAAGTCATTGTAGTAGAAGGTAAAAATGATACAATGAAGATAAATCAAGCTGTTGATGCTTATACAATAGAGACAAATGGTTCAGCAATTAATCAAGAAACATTAAATCAAATTGCTCATGCTAAAGATAAACGAGGTGTCATTATTTTTACAGATCCTGACTATCCAGGTGAGCGGATTAGAAGAATTGTTGATGAGAAAGTACCTGGATGTAAACATGCCTTTTTAACTCAAAATGAAGCACGTGATAAAAAATCAAAGAAAAATAATTTAGGAATAGAAAATGCCTCGATCGAAACAATCAAGCAAGCTTTAAGTCGTGTTTATGAGGTGGAACAAGAAGCTGACATGCAAATTACTAAAAATGACTTGATAAAGTATGGTCTAATTGGTAGCTCTCGGTCTAAAGAACGTCGTCAAGCCTTAGGAGAAAGTTTAAGGATAGGTTATGCTAATGGTAAACAATTATTAAAAAGACTATCTATGTTTAATATTTCCAAAGATAATTTTATTAAAGAAATAGAAGTAATTAATGCAAGAGAATGTGAGGAAAATAATGAATAATTATATTGCTACACCATCAAGAACTAAAGAAATAATGAAACAACATCGCTTTTCAGTTAAAAAAAGTTTAGGTCAAAACTTCTTAATCGATGTGAATATATTAACGCATATAA
The DNA here is from genome assembly GCA_945639745.1 of uncultured Bacillaceae bacterium. GTDB lineage: Bacteria > Bacillota > Bacilli > Bacillales > Amphibacillaceae > Pseudogracilibacillus. Next base: position 504 of record CALZEK010000104.1, on the reverse strand, counting down.
TAGATGCAGCTGGTATTGATGAAGATGCCAATGTGATTGAAATAGGACCTGGTATAGGATCGCTAACAGAACAATTAGCACTTAGAGCGAAAAAAGTAGTTGCTTTTGAAATTGACCAGAGATTAGAGCCCGTATTGGAATCAACTTTAGAGCCGTATAATAATATTAAAATCATTTTTGAAGATATTTTAAAAGCAGATCTTGAAAATGTTATAAAAAATGAGTTTTTACCAGGTGAAAAAATTCATATTGTAGCTAATTTGCCTTACTATATTACAACACCGATTTTATTAAGGTTATTACATGATCAACTACCAATTGATACAATGACAGTTATGATGCAAAAAGAAGTGGCTGAACGAATGGCAGCTGAACCTAATACAAAAGCTTATGGTTCACTTACGATAGCTGTTCAGTACTATACAAATGCAGAAATAGTTATGGATGTACCTAAAACTGTCTTTCTCCCTCAACCGAATGTAATGTCGAGTGTCCTTCATTTAG